>JAQGHM010000078.1 GCA_028291615.1 Phycisphaerales bacterium
TTCTTTTTTTGAAGACGGAGGTGCGACTATGGAGTGCTCCCTGATCGCTTGCAGCAGCACCTCTTGTTTGATTGGTTTCGTCAAAAAAGCCGTGCACCCCGCCGCCAGACACATTTCTCGGTCCCCCTTCAGCGCCGAGGCCGTCAGTGCAATGATCGGTGTGGGCGGCCGATCGTTCGCCTGTTCCCAAGCTCGAATCGTCCGCGTCGCGGTCAATCCATCCATGACCGGCATTTGCCGGTCCATCAGAACAAGGTCGTAGTGTCCAGCTGTAAACTTTTCACAGGCGATGGCCCCAGTCTCGGCGATTTCGACCCGGTAGGGCGTGTCCTCCAGATAGGCCATCGTGATTATGCAGTTGTCGGGAGAGTCCTCCGCCAGAAGAATTCGCAGCGCCGGGAGCGGCAGCTCCGGATCTGTACCGACCGGCACGGCCACCGGCCGATCGGCCGTGGCCCAGATCTCGAATGGCACGGCGAAGGCAAACACACTGCCCGCCCCGACCTCGCTTTCGACCCAGATGCGTCCGCCCATCAGTTCCACCAAGCGCTTCGAAATCGTGAGCCCCAGTCCCGAGCCCCCGAACCTGCGCGTTGTGGATGAGTCGGCTTGTGTGAAACGTTCAAACACCTTGCCCAATTTCTCGTCCGAAATGCCGATGCCGGTGTCCGAAATTGTGAACCGCAATGCGGTTGGAATGGAGGAGTCCGCATCCGGCTCAACTCGCAGGGACACTTCGCCCGATTGCGTGAACTTGATCGCGTTGCCAAGCAAATTAAGCAGCACCTGCCGCAGCCGTGTCGGGTCACCGACCAGGTCGGTGGGTACGTTCGGCGCGATCTTGCACACCAGGGCCAGCCCTTTTTCATTGGCCCGGGCCGCCACCATCTCCATCACTTTCTCCAGGTGGTCGTTCAACGAGAAGCCCGTCCGTTCCAGCTCGAGCTGCGAGGCTTCGACCTTGGAGAGATCGAGGATGTCGTTGATGAGATTCAGCAGGTTGTCGCCGGCGCGGCGGAAGATCTGCACATACTTGTCTTGCTCCGGCGAGAGAGCGGTCTTCGCCAGCAGATCCGCGATGCCCATGATCGCATTCATCGGCGTTCGGATCTCATGACTCATGCTCGCCAAAAAATCTGACTTGGTCTGGCTTGCGCTCTCAGCAGTGGCCTTGGCCTGCTGCAATTCTGCCTCCACCCGCTTGCGCTCCGTGACGTCGCGCGCCGAGGCGAAGACGCCCTGCAGAGTACGGTTTCGGTCGTAAAAGGTGGTCGCGTTGTAGGACACCACCGTCTGCTTGCCGTCGCGGGCACGCGCCGTCAGCTCGTAGTCCGTGACCGACTTTTCGCTCAGCACGAGCTTGATCGCCGCCTCGGCTCGCTCTGGATCTGTGAAGTAGTCCTTAAACGGCGCGCCGATCAGCTCGTCACGCGTGCAATCGGTGAGCGCCTCCATCTGCTTGTTGACGTCGGTAATGATACCGGAGGGGTCGGTGGTCATGATCGCGTCGATGTTGGATTCGATCAGCGAGCGGGTGTAGAACTGCTGGTCGCGCAGGCGCTGATCGAGCTTTTTTTGCTCGGCTTCGACCAGCTTGCGCGCGGTGTTGTCGGTGCCGATCAACAGATAGCCGATGATGGCGTCCTGTGCATCGCGCAGCGCCGTGACGGACACCACCGCCGGGAACCGGCTGCCATCCTTGCGGATGTAGGTCAGCTCGTAGATGTCCTCGATCCCGCGCGAGGCCTTGAAGACCAGAGCTTCGAAGCCCGGCGTGATTGAGGTAGCGAGTTCGACGCTCAGCGCTTTGGCGCGCGCAATCAGTTCCTGCGGATCGGAAATGTCAGCTGGCGTGATCTTGTTCATCACGTCGGCGGCCGCGTAGCCAAGCATCCGCTCGGCGCCGACGTTGAAGATCTGGATGACGCCCTTCGCGTCGGTGGCGATGCTCGAGAAGTTGGCGCTGTTGAAAATCGCGCTCTGAAGAGCCCCCGCCTCCAGCAACGCCTCTTCCGCCCGCTTGTCGAGCACTGACAGTTGCTCCCGCGCGGAATTCAATTCTAATGTAGGCATGGGATTCCTTGAACTGCCGGACAGCCGAACGCGATCAAGGCCTGCGCTTCAGCGCGCTGGCGGGGCTGCAAGTCCATTGTGTCAGGCTGTAACTAGCATCGTCGTTGCGGTCCCATCTACTGATAGGTATTTGTACTAAGGTATTTGTACCCACTCCCCATTATCTAAGCCGGCATTCGTCGACCAGGATCCGCCCGACGCCCGGGATGCTCGCGTTCTGGTATTGCAGGAGCACTAAGATTCTTCCTTGGGTGATGGCGAACAGCCATCGAATTAGTGCGACCAACGATCGTCTCGGGTTTGTGACTCCGAGCGAAGCTTAAAGAACCCGGGCGAACAGGCGCTGCGGCGACTGCGACCGGCGTGCGGACCTTGGGCTTACGTCCTCGACGAGGGCGAGTAAATGGTTCGCCCAGATGTCTCTTGATCAGTTCCAGGATTCCCATGAACGAAACATCGCCTTTGAAGAGATACTCCTGGATGCCGGACCGGCGTGCCTGTGCGACAGTTCCTCCGTCATGAACGGCAGTCATTAAGAAGATGGGAAGCGAGTGGAAACGCCGATTTGCACGAACGATGTTCAGGAATTCCAGCCCTCCCATCCGCGGCATCAACAGATCCAGCAGGATAAGGTTGGGCGGATCCTCCTGGACCAATCTCAGGCCGTCCACCCCGTCCACTGCCTGAGTGACGCGATAACCTTGTATCTCCAGTAATCGCGATAGCGCCGACCGGCAGAATGCGTCATCGTCGATGAGTAAAATGGTGGGGATTGTAGAGCCCTTTCCACAAAGTGATGAGAAGATAGTCAGCGGCGTTGTAGACTAGATACGCTGCGGGGACTCAATTGGAGCATACATCGGAGATTAATATAAATAAATGTAGAATCGTATTTACGATCACTTTATAATCCCGGGACGTCCAGCGGTCGGGAGGCGGCGGAAGAAGTGGAAACAGATTAATTCCGGCGATTCAAGCGTGATATTGTGAAATGACATTCGTCCATCTTTTTGTCCGGCTGTTGGTCAACTTGGTGTGACTTATTCGATTGCCGCAACGAATTCTGCTAACTTGGGGAGGGAAACAGGCCACAAGATGGGGGGAATCGCAATCGCGCCCGGATCGGCGCGACCCGTCAGCCATAGCAGTGGCAGCGGCGAGGCATTCGCGAGGGTTGATGCATTCTTCAGATCAGTTTCGGTGAACCCTTTCGCCGATGTGCTGCGCGCGACGACCACAAGCGCGCTATGTTCGGCGGCCTCACGCGCGGTTGGCAGGCCATCTCGGACCGTGACCTCGGCAAGTGATTCAAGCGCCGCCAAGACGGGGTCGAACGAAGAAAGGTACGAATCCCGGGCGAGCCAGAGGCGACCGGGGCGACGCGGAGGTACGGCCATGAATTGCGCCCCCGTATGGGCGGGGAAACGGGCAAGCAGGGCGGTCAACGCGAGGATCTCGCCTCGAAGGGTAATCGCATCTGGCCTAGGCGGATGATCCCGCCCGGTAGCCGCGCGAGTATCGACGCGGGCAATTGGAGCAATGGCAGAGTACTGGGACGTACCCATGGACATGCCGTTGGCGTAGAGATCGGCCACGCGCAACAAACGGGACAGTGTCCCACCGCCGCGGCCGAGGAATCCATCCGCATGATATTCCACGATAGGCGCACGTATGACGTCGGGTAATCCCAGACATTCAAGGATCGTCTGAACCAGCTCGCCATGCGTGATGCCCAGCATCGTCCGTTCCAGCTCGGCGCGGGCCTTGCCTGTGGTCTGCTCGATCTCAAGGACTTGTTGGTACTCCGCACTGAAATGGGTATGAAAGAGGATCTCGCCCAGATCGTGACAGAGCCCGATCAGGTAAGCGGACCCGCGCTCGGCTTCGGGCGCCAGGCGCTCGCAGAGGGTCGCGACGGCAAGGGAGTGCTCCCAGCAGCGAATAGGGTTGAACCCGTCGCCATCCGAAGGAGGCATTGCGTCGAATACACCCATTGCGGCGGCGATGCCGCGGACTGCCGAGCATCCGATGTTTCGTACTGCCTCGGGGATGGTCGAGATGACACCGCGGGTCGAGGTGTAATTCGCACTGTTGGCGGCCTGAAGGACCCGCGCAGACAGAAGCGGATCCCGCGCGATCAGGCCGGCGAGCTGGGATAGGTCTCCGCGCGGTGAAGCAGCGAGGCTGATCACTTGAGCGACCACACCCGAAAGCGTGCGAGCCTGAAGCGCCTGCTTCGCCCGTTCAATGCATTGCTTTCGATCGAGCAGGCGCGGGATATCTGACGTTTTTGCAATCTTCGGTACGGAAGCGACAACGGGGGTGGAGAGTGCCGTCGCGCCGTTGGGCGGACAAAGATACTTTCCGACCCGCGCCAGCATCTCTGGCAAGGAAAATCGCGACTTGAGCACATAGTCGCGAACACCGAGCCTGGAGGCCTGCACGACGTCTCCCTTATCCGCGGATGCCGTCAACAGGATCACCGGCGTGTGCGCCGTCGTGCTACTCTTTCGAAGAGCGCGAAGCACCGTCATGCCGTCCATTCCCGGCATCGACAGGTCAAGCAGGATCAGATCGGGAATCGCGATTTGTAGCGCGGTGAGCGCTTCCAGGCCTCCGCCGGCACTGACCGTTTGGTAGCCGGAGGCGCGCAAGCTTGCAGCGATCGGCTCTCGCACCACCGCCATATCGTCCACCACCATTACCAGGCTCATTGCATCTCCTCCTTAAATCTGCGCGGTTTCTTGCGACCGGTCATATCCCTGGACAGTGCGGATCAGGTCGATCAAGGCGATCACGTCGTTCTCCACCGTCTCGAATTGCCCGTCGGCAATGATTTCCTGCTCGATGCGCTCCGCGGCATGGGTCAGTGGCATGAAGCCATAAATCCCGCCCGTTCCTTTGATCTGATGCATCACGCTTTTCAATCCCGCTAGGTTCTGCTCATCCAGCAGCGCCGCCAAGCGGCTGGCGGTTGCCGGCAAATCGCTCACGAAGCTCGACAGGAACTGAGCCATCTCCGGATCTTTGATGATGGTGCTGCACAACCGGCCGGTGACCTCTTGATGGGGCTGGGCGGGCTGGGCTTCGCCGGGTGCCGGGCTAGGCGTACCGCCAAGGTATTGCGCCACCGTGGCGATGAGCAACTCGCGATCGATGGGCTTGGCCACATGATCGGTGCATCCAGTCTGAATGCATTTGGCGCGGTCATGGGCCATCGCGTGGGCGGTGAGTGCGATGATCGGCCCGAGCCAGTCGCGGGAACGCAGCGTGGCTGCGGCGGTGTAGCCGTCCATCACTGGCATCTGCATGTCCATCAGGATCACGTCGAAGGGTTTGCCTTCCGCCAGCGATTGGCTCGCCATGTCGCAGGCAATCTGCCCGTTGTCGGCGATGGCAACCTCCGCGCCGGCCTTTTGGAGGTAGAAGGCGATGACCCGCTGGTTGTGGACACCATCCTCGGCTAGAAGGATACGACCGTTCAAGCAAGCGGTTTGGGGCTGACCGGGCGTCGTCCGTGGCCGCACGACTTCTAGTTCCTCCCGGAGCAACGGCACGCCCGTGAGATCGCCAGTTGGGACGGTCACGACGAACCGGCTGCCAGAACCCTCCTGGCTCTGCACGGCGATATCGCCTCCAAGCATTTGAGCCAGCCGTTTACAGATGCTGAGCCCCAGGCCCGTTCCGCCGAATCGTCGCGTCGTAGAGCTGTCGGCCTGCCCGAATGCCTGGAACAGTTGGTTGATCTCCCCGGCGCTCATGCCGATGCCGCTATCGATCACCACAAACTCCAGTTCCGGTTGCTGACCCTGATGCCGCGCGAGGGTAACCACGACGTTGACTCCTCCGGCCTCCGTGAACTTGATTGCATTGCCCACCAGGTTGATCAGAATCTGCCGAAGGCGTGTTGGATCAGTCCGGATCGTCTGCGGAATCTGTCCGACATACATCACATCCAGAGTGATTCCCTTCTCCAGCGCCGGAACCCGCATGAGCGAGATCACGTCACTGACAACCTCACAAGGGCCGAAGGTAAGCGCCTCCGTTTGCAACTTGCCGGCTTCAATCTTTGACAGATCCAGGACATCGTTCAGGACTGCCAGCAGGTGTTCGCCCTGGCGGCGGATCGTCTGCACGCGCTCAAGCCGATCACTGTCCGATTGAGTCGGGTCCAGCAACATGTCCGCATATCCCAGGATCGCGGTCATCGGGGTGCGGATTTCATGACTCATATTGGCGAGGAAGCCGCTCTTGGCCAGGCTGGCGGCCTCGGCCACGCTCTTAGCTTGTTCCGCTGCTTCCATGGCACGGGCGAGGTCCTCGGCCAATCGACCTTTCTCCTCGAGAAAGGACAAGCGCTCGTTGTTGAGGGTTAAGTCCCGCTCCGCTCGATCGCGCTCCCACATCGCGGCCTCGAGTTCCACCCCTGCCCGCGTCAGCTTTTTCGCGCGTTCCGCCTGCTGACGTTCCACCCGCCCCAGGAGTCGATAGAACAACACGATCAGGGCCGCCAGCGTGACGAGGCCCAACGCTGCCGTCAGTGCGATTGACCGTTTGCCTGCCGACACAACCGCGGTGATGTCCCGCAACACGACTATTTTGCCCAGTTCTCGACCTTGCATGTCGGAGAATCCGATGATGATCGCCTGCAACGTCTGCCCCGCACCCGATGCTTGGAATGGTGCGGTCTGATTGCCAGTCGCCACTGATTTCTCGCTGAGATAGTTGGCGACGGCTTCAGGGATCACCGGCACTGTGCTGCTGACGACCACTACCGACGGGAATTGGTTCCAGTCCGGCTTTGGCTGGAGTCTTGCTGCGGCTTTCTCCCACTTTTCATGGTTGATGATCCGTTTATGAACGGCCACGAGAACGCTCACGTCCGGCAAATCATCGATGTCCGCCACGATATCGACGAACTCCTTGCCAAGTTCCAGGTAGCCGATCAGTCGTCCCTGGCTGTACCACGGATGCACGACCCGCAGCGCGAACGTGCCCAGCGGTCCCTGCTCGCTGCCGGAGCAGAGTTGCCCGGTCCGTTCCGCTTCTCTCAGGGTGAGCCGGTCGATCTTATCGCCGCTTTCGTCCGGGTGATGGACACGTAACAGATTGACCCGGTCCACCCCGTGAAAATAGAAATGTGAGATCTTGTTCCGCCGCCGCAGGTCTTCAAAAATGGGCTTGGCCAGTTCGTAGAGTTTCCTCTTGTCTCCGTGCTCCAGCGCGGTCGCCAACCTCTGATCCCTCATGATGATCGAGCCCAGCGACTCCATCTGGGCGGTACTGTCGGCCATGTCCGATTGGTGCTGAAACTGCACAATTTTTGCCGTTTCTGCAATGCTCTCAATCTCCCGTTGCTTCAGGTTAAAGTGGGATTTCAATATGAATGCGGCCGTCAGGAGCGTGAAGGCGAAGGTCACCGGGAGCAATACGCGCATCCGCACGCCTTCGATCCCTGCGAGGGGTCGCGGCGTGACGTCTTCCATTCCCGTCGCACTGCCCCCGGCGATCATCTTGTTAGCCGTTCGCTCACCCATTACTGCCTCCGTACACTGTTTAGTTCGGCTCTGACGTTCTGCTACGCAACGGCTTGGACTGTCTGCCCGAGGTGCCGCGCAACTGCTTCAATTAGGAAGTCCCGGTCGATCGGCTTGGCCACATGATCGGTGCATCCGGCTTGAATGCACTTTGCGCGGTCGTGAGACATCGCGTGGGCAGTGAGGGCAATGATCGGCCCGCGCCAGCCACGAGTGCGCAGCGTGGCCGCGGCGGTGTAGCCATCCATCACCGGCATCTGCATGTCCATCAGGATCACGTGGAAGGGTTTGCCTTCCGCCAGCGACTGGCTCGCCATGTCGCAGGCAATCTGACCGTTGTCGGCGATGACAACCTCCGCGCCGGCCTTCTGCAGGTAAAATGCGACCACCCGCTGGTTATGGACGCCGTCTTCTGCCAGAAGAATGCGGCCGTTTAGACGCACCGTCGATGGGGTCGGAACTGATGACTCTCGCGCTTTGATCACTTCCCGCTCCTCGCGCAGCAACGGCACCCCTTGCAGATCCCCGGCGCTGATGGTCAGTGCGAAGCCGCTGCCCGAACCCTGCCGGCTTTGCACGGCGATGTCCCCTCCAAGCATCTGGGCCAATCGCTTGCAGATGTGCAGCCCCAGGCCGGTTCCACCGAACCGTCGCGTGGTGGAACTGTCGGCCTGCGCGAACGGCTGAAACAGCTCCCTCATCTGGTCGGTACTCATGCCAATGCCGCTGTCGGTCACCGTGAACTGCAGGTGCGGCTCCTGATGCGGCTCCTGCCCCAGAGCCACCACCACATTTACCCCGCCAGCGTGTGTAAACTTGACTGCGTTTCCCACCAGGTTGATCAGGATTTGACGCAGTCGCGTTGGATCTGTCTGGATCGTCTCGGGAATCTCCCCCGCGTATGTGACGTCCAGCGTGATTCCCTTCTCCAGCGCGCGGACCCGCATGAGCGAGATCACGTCACTGACCACCTCACAAGGGTCGACGACGAGTTTCTCCGTCTCCAACCTGCCGGCCTCGATCTTTGACAGATCCAGGATGTCGTTCAGGACTGCCAGCAGGTGTTCGCCCTGGCGTCGAATCGTCTGCACGCGGTCAAGCCGATCGCTGTCCGATTGAGCGGGGTCCAGCAACATGTCCGCATATCCCAGGATCGCGGTCATCGGCGTGCGGATCTCGTGACTCATGTTGGCGAGGAAGCCGCTCTTGGCGCGGTTGGCTTCCTCCGCGGCATGTTTGGCCTGTTGCAGCGCGATCTCATTTTGCTGCAGAGTCTCGTTTGTTTCCTTCAGCTCGGCCGTCCGCTCCTCGACGCGCTGCTCCAGCTCGTCGTACGTTTGCTGGAGCGCGTTGGCCGCCATTCGCTGCATCGTAACGTCCTCGGCGATGCCGACGACGCGCTTCACCACGCCCGCCTCGTCGCGCACCGGAAAGCCACGGTCGTGGATCCAGCGGATCGCTCCATCCGGTCGAACGATCCGATACTCCGTGTCTTTTCCCTGAACGATCTGTTCTGCCAATGCCGCCAGCACGCGCGGCTGGTCTTCGGGCACGATCGCCGCTGCAAACGACAATGGAGCTTTGTACAGGCTCTCGCGGGTGCGGCCCCAGATTTCCTCGTAAGCAGGGCTGACGTAATGCATCGTCGAACACGCCGGATCGGTGACGTAGAACACCTCGCGGATGTTCTCGGCCAGCTCGCGGAATCTTGTTTCAGCGCTGTCGCGCAGTTCCTCGCGCGAACGCTTCAGGTCGGCGGCCATCTGGTTGAATGCCTTGGACAGCTCGCCGATCTCATCCCTGCAACCAGGCTCGATGCGCGCGTCGAGATTCCCTCTGCCAATCTCCGCCGTGCCCTCCGCCACGCGCGCCAGATTGCGCGACAGGGGTAGTGAGACCAATCCGCCCGCCAGCAGCGATGTGACAACCGACAGCAGCGCCGCGCCCATCAAGATGGCCACCGACGTGTTGGCGTGCTGCTGCAGTTGTTGAATCTCGTATGTCACGTCATCGATGGAGCCACGCTGGAATTCCATCGAATCGGCCATAATGCTGTGTACCGCCATGTCGACGCGTTCGGACAATTCGGCGTCAGCGTCCGATTCGCCGTGGCGGTCAATCCGCGAACCTAGTTCGACCCAATCGGCGCGCCATGCCCGGGTTTTCGCCTGGATGAGTCTTATCTCCTGGTCATCCTTTTCACCACCTGCTCGGGCGTAACTGCCCGGTGTGCTCACGGCAATGTCGTGACGTATACGCTCGCACAGGATCGAAATGACCTGTGTAAGCGCCTCAAACGTGGCGTCGATTTCCACCTTGCGGGCGGCTACATCCTGTCGATATTCGCGCGCGCTGGCGTGATACTTATCCAACTCCAGGTGGATGTGGGCCGCCGTGCTTGTCATCCGATTGGCGCTTATCAGCTTCGGGATTTGGTTGGATTCGATCTCGCCAAGGGTTCGTGCCACGCGCATCGTGTGTGTCGCGCTGAGCGCGCCAACAGCAGCGACGAGCAACGCCGAACCGAGCGATATCCCGAGGATTTTCTTTTTGACTGTCATACGAGGCAATTGCCTTGAATGCGATCTTCCTAGTGAAGACGTCGGGCTTAACGCACCCCAGATCGATAGGCATTTGTACTCAAGGCAGGGATTGAGCGAGCAAACTCCGTCGTCGCCGCTATGCACAGGCACCGCGCGGTGTCGCGCGCCGATTGTCAGTAGCATATCGCACGTGTGACTGGAAATATTCGAGGCGACGGGGATTCGCGCTCAAGTTAGATTCGAAATCGAACTATCGTCGTTTTTGATAGCGCCAGACGAGTCTGAAACCCAATTAATGGGAGCATTAACGGAGGCTTATCGCGCGAAAATATTCGCTCGGTAGGTGTCGGCAACCGCGCGCCCCGGCAGGGAGCGACCACAACAATCAGCTTGTGGGGGGTAGCCTCTTAAAGCTACACTTCTGTTCATGAAGCATTTTGCTGCCGCTCTGATACTGACAGTGTTTTTGAACGGATGCTGCCACTGCAAGAAACCCGATCCGATCGACGGGCCTACTCCTCAAGCAAAGGCGGATTTAGAGGCAGCGCAATCGCTGTATCCAGACTTAAAATTGAAATGGACGGGCATAGACCAACCACTCGATAATCGGCTCAAGACCATTGGTGCAGAAAAGTTCCCAAAAGCCGCCCGCGCAGCAGGGGTAAAAAATGCGCCAAAACTACCAGCCGATGATGATCCGCTCGACGGGCCACGTTTCCCCGCGAAATTCTCCTGGGTTGAAAATGGAACCGGACCAATCCTGAATCAGAAGGATAAACGATTCTGCTGGGCATTTGCCATTATTACGGCACTTGAAACTGAAATGAATAATCGAAATGACTTGAAAAAACCCATTCGACTTTCCGCTCAACAACTGATTGATTGCACCACCTGCGGCGATGCAAACGGTGGATACTACAGTTGTGTTTTGGAGTTTCTACGACAAAACCCAGCGACAACAATCGACAGCGATTCTTACGCATACACGGAGACAAAAGGTACATGCCGAGCCAGTGGTCAGGGTATCGCGGAGTTTCGGTGGTGGGTTCCGAATCCGATGGGGGGCACCAACCGAGGAATTCTGAAGAGTTATCTATCGGAGGTAGCATGGGGGCGCGCGCCGGTTATCGTGCGGGTCCGCATTCCAAGTGCTCAGGAGAATCCCAAAGCGAATACCCACTGGCAGAGGTACTCTGGGGAGGATGTTCTGAACGAGGTTCCAAATTATCGAACACTTGAGGCCAATCATGTGCTGGTGCTCGTGGGCTGGGACGACACCAAGAAAGCGTGGCTCGTGAAAAACTCATGGGGAGATCAGTGGGGTTATCACGGATATGGTTGGGTTGGCTACGGCTGCTTCAATCTTGATTCTGATCCGTTCTGCTCCCAAATTCATGCAGGCCTAACGCAAAAGGGTTACAAAGAATATGTCGCGACAAAGCAGTAGCGGAATCGTCATTTCCCCTTCGCTGGCGGCGGAGACGATGGCTTGGGACATGGTTGCGGAACGGTCAACGGTCGAGCCGTCCGTCTCCCGTCATCAGGCACAGTCATCGGTTTCGTGACGGGCGGATTCGCCATGCCGCCAGGAGCCGTTCTCTCTCGGAATGGTTGCGGCGGTGGGGGTGGCGGCTGCGACGGTCAGGGAACTCCATGCGGCGCGGGCAAAGGTACGGCTGTCGGGGTAATGGGAGGAAGTGGATTCGTGTCCGGTTCGGGGATAAGGGGCATCTTAGACTCCTACCAAAGATTCATGAACAGGAACACTCCAAGGCAAATCAGACCAACGGCGAAAAGCCAAAATGCGAACCTGTTGAGACGGTCGATCTGCCGGAGTCCGGGGTCCCTCTGCTGCTCGGCACGAACGTCGTCAAGGTAACAACTGCGATAGTAGTTCGACTGCATGTACTTGTCGAGAATCTGAATGAATCGCAGGTGGACATTGGGCGCGTTTCGGAGATTGCTGAGGACACAGAACACCGAGATCCCGAACGTCCCCCATGCCGCGATGAGCCACGGCACTCCCTTCGGTTGCGGCGCGAACTCCTTAACGAACGTCATAGACAAGCCCAATGCCCCGCTCGAAAGCGTCAGCAGCCACGTATCAATCGACTTCTCGCCGTCTCGGTAGCAGTCGCCCAATGCCTTCCGTTCGCTGGCGTAGATGGCGTGGTCCCGCTCTTCCTGAGACGCTGGCGGCGGTGGTTGCGGCGTCGGCTGATCCATGACCCGCATTCTATCAAATCCCGGTGCGGCCTTCCCGTCAGACGATTTCAGAAACCAGTTTTTCGGAAGTCGCCGCAACACGCTTCCAGGAACACCACTTCTTTATAACGTCCTGACGGGCGGCACCGGCGGGTATAACTTGCCGTATGGTGCAACTTACAACCATCATTATTACGGCGTCCGTAACCTTCATCCTCGGTATCCTGTCATTCGTCTTGAGCCAAGTGCTCCAACGGCTGTACATTGAAGCCGCACAAGAACTGCGGAAGACCATTGGTCGCGTTGCACACGCGCTGATTTTCCACGCCAACGCGATACCGCAAACGGAAATGATCGGCGGCGCGGTTTGCGGTCTTCCACGGGAAACGCTTCAAAAGGTGTCCAACGACCTCCGCTGCCTTGCGTCGGACTTGAGGGCGGCATACAACGTCATCCCCACCTATCGCCGCGTCGGTCGATGGTTCAAACTGCCGAGCCGGGGGAATCTATTCCGGGCGTCGGCTGAACTCGTGGGCTGGTCTAATGCTCTGTTCTATTCGGGTTACGCCGCGCACCACGACTTCCGCAAAGAGATTGCCAACGCTCTCGGTATCGAGATAGACGCCAACGTAACGATACCAACGGCGAAAGAGGGCGCATGAAAAAACCTCGTCTCCGCAGAGACGAGGTTTAGGGGCGGGAGACGAGGCTTGGGTTACTTGCTCGCCTTGACGGTCTGGGGCTTGGGAGCAGCCTTCGCAGTCGGCTTCCGTTCAACGACCTTAGCAGCCTTATTTGTCGCGTCCGAGATCGGCAGATCCAACTGCTCTTGGAAATGGGAATTGCGTCGAGCCCATTTTCTTTCCTTGTTCAAGTTGCTTCGAACGAACCTAACCCGTTGGGTGTTCATGGTCGTTTTGCCCAACCCGAAACTCGCGCGTCCGTGGAGGACGCGCGAGTTGTTGGTGAAACCCACCAGGTTTCTCTTCTAGCGGAGACTACGGTACCACGCTCGAACGTTCAGTCGTTGTGGTCGGAGTTGAAGGCCTTCTTCAAGGACAATCCGGGTTGGGAATAGCGATTCACCCCTCCGCTTACCCCTCCGATGCAGCGGAGGTCTGCACACTCGACTAACACATTGTAGCTCAAGCATTAGCTGAGCATTTTGATAGTCGTTGCCACCCCCGACTCCGTCCGGTTCCCGCGGGCTCACGCCCAGCGCTCATGCGCTGCCCCTCCGCTCACGCTCCGGGGCGTGCGGCAACCGTCCGGCCCGCCGCCTCACGGCGTCGGCTCACGCCCCATCCCGGGACTCGCCAAATCAGTTGGGTTTAATTGAATTGCATGAATTCTATCACACTTGCGTTTCGGGGTCGAGACGCGAGTGTGGATAACGTTGTGACTGTATTAACAACGATTATCAACTTGCGCACTTCTGCGAGATGTGCTTTGCTTGGGACAGACATCCGCCGCGATCGGCGGAACACTCTCACCGGGAGATACCATGTCCAAGGCCAAGCAAAAGAAGCCTGCTGCGAATCGTCCTGTTCACGAGATTCGCCATCGCCAAATTCGCGCAGCAATCTGGCCGAATCCAACGGAGAAGGGCGTCATGTACAGCGTCACCGTGTCGAGGTCGTACAAAGACAAGGATGGGAAGTGGCACGACACCCAATCGTTCCGTTTCGATGACCTGCTCACCGTGGCCAAGGCGCTGACCGATGCTCATTCGATGATCTCGACTGCAAATGGCGCGGGATCGTGCCGCGGCGAAGGCCGCGGGGCGGCCTGCTCAAATCTGACTCTCAGTGCTCATCGGAGGGGACCATGCCAAGACATTGTCTTGGCTTTTTATTTGTTGGACAGCACGAAGCTCACCACGTTCTGACAACTGTGGCACCGAGCAATGAGCGCGCTGAACTTTTTTCGCGAAATCCGCGTGAGCGCGCGAGCGAAATGGCATTAATCCCTGTAGAGATTACGTACGGTGCGTCGGTGACGCACGTCGTGCCACTCCCCATATCTGAACGCTCATTGAACCACATGGTCGGCAGAGAATCATCAACTCGCTTCTTCAGAGGTCGCGATGAGATCCACGTATCGGCGTAGCTCCAGAACGATGCGTTCGACACAATCTCAAGTTGACAGGTTGGTCATGCGTCGGCGCCAGCTCCTATCGCTTTTGTGCACTCTCGACCAAGCCTTGGCGGGCAAATGCGATGCAGTGACCGAATGCCAAGCGAGCATTGCGCGAGCGAGGATCGGGAACGCAACACTTGTGCATCGCGCGGGGTCGCTTTAGTATTTGCTACTCAAAGGGGCGCAGAAGGAGCCGATGCATGCCGATTACTTTACGTTCCGCAAGTCTATCCATTGGAGATCTTGAGCGCCTCCTTCGCAAACGCGGATTCGAAGAATCTGTTGACGAAATGGGCCGCTGGCCAAGCGGGTGCGCCGCTGACGGTGCAGGCGGCGTCCGCGCTCCAACGCATGGCAACCGCATCCGATACAAAACGCTGAACTGATCTTAGAGGACGATGAAGATTTTCACCGCTACTTGGGCGCATCCACCGGAGCAGGAGTATCCGAATCGAAATTAAGGAAGATCCCGCGCGTCGTCTACCAGCACCTTGAGCCGTGTCTACAGCCATGCCTCGCAGAACCCGGCATTTCGTCGGGGTCATAAACCTGGAGGTCGGAGATTCAAATCCTCCGCCCGCTATAGAAGTCGTTGCAGGCCAGCCATTCCCGGCTGGCTGTTTCGTTTCGATAATGTTGCCGCTTCAATCTCCAGAGAGATGACGGGCTACCAATTGAGGGAGAGTTATAAAAGGGAATATCTCGGCCGTTGATGCCCTAGTCTTGTACAGTTTGTCCGATACCACCGCTGGCAGGAGTGGTCCGGCACCGATTTTTGTACCAAACTCGAACTATTCCCATGTAATTAGTTGCATTCTGTGTAAACTGTGGAAAGCGTAACTGGCTTCTCTGCAAGGAAATGGCGATTGTGGTTTGGTCTTCGGAACCGCAGGTTGCTGGTTCCACTCCAGCCGAGTGCAATCTCCCGTGGATCAACAGTTTATGATCGCGGCCTCTTGAAGGCCCTCGGGTTTGATCCGTGCCACCCCTCACAGAATCCCTATCGTTTCTGACGATCGGGCATAAAACATCCCGTTTTTGTGACAGCTCACCTGTTCGCGCCCGCGAAGTTTCTCCTAGGTTGCTCGGGTTTTGGGATTTCGTTGAACCTCATCCAAACTATTTTAGGCACCACACGTCGCATTCCAGGTACCTGTATGTCTCGAATTGCCATGTTCGCGGCGAAAAAACCGATTTTTGTGGATTGAAAATCCATGAGTCATTTGTTCCCGAGTTCGACGAGCCGATGTGCAAAGTGGGTAGCCCCTGCCCGGCTCTGCGAGCGCTCATCGACCGCGCTTTACGCTGCGACTGTAGCCTGATCTGTAATCGCCGTTCCCAAGCCATCGACGAATGCTGCAAGATCCACCAGTCGCACCGGCGCCGGCTTGGGCGCTAGCGCGCTAGAGCCTCCGCGCGTAATAGAACCGGCGGTGATCCACAGCAGTGGCAGCGGCGAGCCGCCGCCGGCGCGGGCGGTCGCTCGTTCAAGGTCGTGCTGCGACGGGTTGAATGAATCCAGCGATCGCGAAACAACCAGGATTGCATCGGGTCTCAGTGCCATCTGGTCCTTCGGCAGGCTCTCCAGGCATTGCACCTCCGCCAGGGCTTTGAGTGCGATTTCGATCGGGTCGAACCGCGAAAGACTTGGATCCCGCACCAGGCACACTTTCACCGGTCGCGTGTGGAACATTGGTTCCAGCAACTTCTTCTCCTCCGTCTTCGATAGCCGGGCGAGCATCGCCGTCAGGCAGAGGACCTCCGACCGCAAGCGCTGGGCATCGGGCAACGGCGGGTTTGGATTTCCCGTCACCGCATGACAAAGCGACCGCGGCAATGGCGAAACCGTGGACGCGGGACTGGATGCGAGGAAAATGCCGTTGGCGTAGTTCTCCGCCATCCAGAGAATGCGCGCCAGCGGGTGAGGCGACTGCTCTGGGCGCGGCCCGTGCAGGATCTCGATCGGCTCGCGAATGGCATCGGGAAGTCCCATGAGGCGGAAGACCGTCCTGCTCAACTCCGCGCACGTGATACCCAGAAGTTCGCGCTCAACCCGCTGCTGCGGCCGGCCGGTCTTCTCGGCCGTTTCGATGATTGCCCGGAATTCAGCGTTGAACTGCAGGTGGATGAAGATTTCCGCCAGGTCATGGCAAAGACCGACCACGTAGGCTAGGCCTGCCTGCTCTGGATGGCTGGCGCTGGCTAACTGCTCGCAAAGCTGGGCCACGGCGAAGGAGTGCTGCCAGCAATGGATGGGGTTGAAGCCGTCGGCGCTGCTCTCGGGCATGATATCGAAGACGCCCATCGCGGCGGCGAGATTCCGCACGGTCGTGCAGCCGATTTTCCGGATCGCATCCGGAATGGTGCTGACAACCGGCCGGCCTGAGGCGTACGCCGCGCTGTTCGCAGCCTGCAGCACACGGGCCGACAGCATTGAATCTCGCGAGATCAGTTGCGCGAGATCAGTTACGCTGCCGTTGGGCGATGCCGCTGCGGCAATGACCTGCGCGACGACGCCGGAAAGCGTCTTCATCTGCATCGCCTTCTCCGCCCGCGCCAGACATTCCTCGCGTGTCGGCAGCGGGCGAGTTGCGGAGGCAACAGCTTGCCGCTGCCGCGGCGCCGCGTCCGCCGTTGCCGGATCTAAGGCGCTCGGCGCCATCGCAGGCTTGGGCGCTGCGGCGTGGCCGGCGGTCAATGCAGTTGGTTTCCGCTTCGGCGATTGTTCGGCCGACGCGGCGCTCTCACCCCCCAGCGCGCCTTTCACCCGGGTGAGCAGATCGGTAAGGGAGAAGCGCGACTTGAGCAGGTAATCCGTCACCCCCAGCTTTGCCGCCTCCAGCACGTGCCGCTTCTCGCTCATCGCCGTCAGCAGGATGACCGGGACATTCACCAGCGCTGCGTTGGCGCGGAGCGCGCGAAGACACGTCAATCCGTCCATGACCGGCATCGCCAGGTCGAGAAGGATCAGGTCCGGCCGATTAGCTCGAGCGGTGGCCAGCGCTTCGAGCCCGTTGGACGCAGCGGTGGTCTGATACCCCGCCAAGCGCAAGGTTGCGGCGATTGGATCGCGGAAGATCGGAACGTCATCAACAACAAGGATCGTGATCATGCTGCTTTTCCCTTCACTGCTATTTGGGGGAAGAATAGGATCTTGCCTTGGGTTTCCACCGGGCGTTCCAAGTCTGCTTGAAGCCGGACATGTATGGTGGTGCCCTGGCCAGGGGCGGAGTCGATGCGGATGACGCCGCCGTGAGCGGACGTGATTCCCAGACAGATGGCCAGTCCCAGCCCTGTGCCCTCAACGTGGTTGGCTCCGACGACGCCGGAGTTCAGGGCGAACGCTTCGCCGAGTCGCGAAACGATTTCCTCGGGAATCCCGCGTCCCGTATCGGCGACGGTGATCTCCGCCCAATGCCGACCCTCCTCCTGCACCACGCATGCGGCGACGGTGATCGACCCCTCGGTGGTGTACTTTATCGCATTGCTGACCAGGTTGGTGATCAGCCGGCGCAGGGCGTCGGCGTCGCCGCGGATGATCGGCGACGGCGGGACGACCGCGACCGTCAGCTCAACCCGGTCATCCGTGAGCAGTGGGCGCGCCGTCTCGATCGCGTCCTGGCAAGCCTGCGCCAGGTCGACGTCCTGCCAGTTCCATCGAGCGCGCCCGCTGTTGAGACGCGCTGCTTCCAGGAGTGTATCGACGGTGTCGCTCATGCGCACGGTTGCTTCATGCATGCTGCGCAGAAAGACATTTCGATCCGCCAACTGCGTCGCCTCGCCGCTGACTAGCAGCTCAGCGATGGCGCGCATCGCCGCCAGTGGCGTGCGCAGCTCGTGGGCGACGACCCCCAACACCTGCTCCATCGCCTCAACGGCGCTGCGCAGCCCGTCGCGCTCTCGCTCGATGCGCTCGATCCGCCTTTGTTCCGACAGGTCCTGCATCGCGCCGATCGCACGGATGGCGCGGCCGTCCGCATCGCGCAGGATATACGCGCGGTCGAAGACGTCGGCGTAAGTGCCGTCGTACCTGCGGAAACGGTACTCGCTCGACCAGACGTCGCCCGGCGCGGCGAGCGCTTGGGCAAAGCTGCGGTGAACGTGCTCGTGATCTTCCGGATGAACGCGGTCCGCCCACGATGCAAACACGAGTTGCTGATCGCTGCGCGGATACTGAAACACCGTCGTCAGGGCTTCATTAAAGTAAACGCGGTCGGTGCGGATGTCCCAGTCCCAGATCAGATCCTTCGTCGCCTTGGCGACCAGACCATAGCGCAGCTCGCTCTCGAAGAGCTCCAGCGCCGCACGCGTCCGCTCCGTGATATCGCGGAAGTAGACCGAGACGCCGCCGTTCTTCGGATACGCGTTGACCTCCCACCAACGGCCCTGATATTCCCCCTCAAACGTGGTGCTGACGCCTTCGATCGACACGCGCTGCAATTCGCGGTGGAAGATCGTGCCGACACTGTCGGGCCGTATGTCCCAGATGGTGCGGCCGATGTCGCTTTTGCTGCTCAGGCCCAGCAACGTCTCGGCCCGGCGGTTGATGTAGGTAAAGTGCCACTCCCGATCGACCGCATAGAACCCGTCCGTGATACTCTCCAACGCATCGGTGAGCTCTTCATGAGAGCGGCGCAGCTCGTCCTCCATCCGCTTGCGACCCGTAATGTCACAGGCGACGCCAAGCGTGCCGATCAATTTTCCAGTTGGGTCGTGGTACGGCGCCTTATAGCTCTGAAAGATGCGCGTGCCGGTTGCATAGGTGATCTTGTGCTCGAAGTTCATCGGGCGGCCGGACGCAAGGACCGCCAGGTTTCCCGCACGAACCTCCCGTGCGATTTCCGGAGCAAGAAATGCGTCGTCGGTCTTTCCGATCACCTGCTCCGGCGTCGCGCCAAGGGCCGCAGCGCCGGCGCGATTGATCAGCAGGTACCGTCCCTGAAGATCTTTGACGAACAGGGCATCATTGATCCCTTCGCTGACGGCGCGGAGCAGGTTGAGGCTTTCCGCTGCCGCGAGCTCCGCAAGCTTCCGGTCGGTGATGTCCTGCAACGTGCCGTACATCTCCAGCGGCCGCCCCGTATCATCCCGCACCACCAGTGCACGCGAATTGGCGAAACGGACCGTCCGGTCCGGCCGGAGGATTCGCAGCTCGACGTCGTATGCTTTTTCGCCGCGCAGCGCGGCCTGCACGCACTGTTTCACTCGATCAGCATCCTCGGGATGCACACAATCAACCGCCGTCTCAAAGGTCAGCTGACCCGCTCCACGCTCCCGGCCGCAGATGCGATAATGCTCGTCAGACCACTCGATCGTATTGTTGCCAATGTCCCAGCGCCAGCTCCCGAGCTGCGCGAGGCGCTGCGTCTCGGCGAGCTGTTCATTTCCACGTGAACGAGCGTCGACTGACGCCTGGTCCGGGGAAAGTTGGGAAACCTTCAATGCGCCTCTCCATTTCTCACTGATCACCGATTCGCTCCCTTTCTGGACGTTGTTGGCGTAGACAGACCGACTCCCCAAATGCGGGCTTTGGGTTGGTCCGCTAAAATTCTGCTTCAACTCAGCCCGCAGGTATGGGTTCCATCGGACGTACCCATTAAAGAGTTTAGATAAGGAGTGTGTCGGATTCTTAACTGTGCACGGTCGCTGATCTGCGAGCTTTCAACAGTGAGTTGCGCCCGGCAGGTGCATAATTGGGAGGCTGAGACTCGTCTGGCGGGCCCACGGGTAGGGATCACAATCAGCCCTCGACTATCTTTTCAACACAGGTGCACAGACGCTCTCCGCAGCTTTCCGCTTTCTGGCGGCGATGGCGCTCCGACCAGCTGCAGGAATCGGAATAAAAGTATTCGCTGCGGCGCGGATGGGATAGACGCTACGAGATTCTAATTCAGCGGCACCCGCGAGGGCTGTTCCAAACGATTCAGGCCAGCGTCGCCGCCCCACAGTGGGACGAAGCGAGAATGACTACTGGCCAGCGTCTCTGGTCGCCACTGGGAGGCGGAGGATGGACGAGCAGCCGGTGCAGCTCCTGAAGGAAGACGCGCACGCCAATTGCTCTGATTTGACAGTGGGCTAAATTTAGAGGGACCTTTCGAAGATGTCGAGTCCGCGCTGGGCGGTCTGGCGGGTGACGGTTAGGGCGGGGAAGATCATGATTACGTCTTGTTCGGCGGAGACGAGGAGGCCATTTTTGCGGCAGGTGTCGCCGATCTCCGAGGCGTAGACTTTGTCCTTGACTTCGATGCCGATGGCAAAGCCTTTGCCGCGGACGGTGGCTTTGCCTTTGAAGCTCATCTGAGCGAGCCGGGTGAGGAAATACTGGCCTAGTTCGGTGGCGTTCTTGAGCAGTTTATTCCGGTGGCGCGTCAGGTAGCGGAGGTTGGCCAGGGCGACGGCGACGGCGCGCGGGTGCCAGCCGTAGGTGGAATAGAGGCCGAAGTCGTCTTTGATCGCGTTCGCTATTTTGGACGTCGTGATCACAGCACCCAGGCCGCCGTAGCCGCCGGTGATGGCCTTGGCCATGCACAGGACATCGGGTTCCAGGTCGAAGTGCTCGCAGGCGAAGAGCCGTCCGGTCCGGCCAAAACCGGTGGCGACTTCGTCGGCGATGAAGAGGGTGCCGTAGCGGGTGCAGAGCTTGCGGACGCCGCGGACGAACCCGTCCTCGGGGACCAGGGCACCGAGGTTGCAGATGATCGGCTCCATGATGAAGGCGGCGACGTCGCGCTTCTTCAGCAGCGTCTCGACCTTGCGGAGCGCCTTGTGGTCCAGCGGCGGCTCGATCTTATGGCAGTTGGGCAGGAGGTTTTTGAACGTCTCGCGTTTGTCGGATGCGCCGATGCTCATCGTGGCGATCGAGTTGCCGTGGTAGCTGTCCTCGATGGAGACAAACGTGCCGCGGCCGGTGTAGGCCATTGCAATTTGCAGGGCGCCTTCGACCGATTCGGTGCCACCGGTGGTGCGGTAGGAGACCGCGAGCTTACCGGGCGTGATGCGGGCGAGCATTTCGGCGAGCTGGACCCAGGGGCGGTAGAGATAGTCGGGATGAACGTAATCGGGGCCATCGAACTTCCGCGCCGCCGCGCGGATTTCGGTGTTGCCCCAGCCCAGGTTTCCGACGCACCAGCCCATCATGAAGTCGATGTACTTGCGGCCGCGGGAATCGGTGAGATAGCTGTCGGCGGAGTTGCCGACGATGACGACGTCCTCGGGCTCGCCCTGGCGGCCGAAGTGCTTTTTATCGAGCTGGCGGAGGTTCATGGAAGGCTCCTCTCGCAGGCGGGGGAAGATTCGCACGGCAAAGGAGGATTATTGTCTGGGCCGGGAGGAGGCTCAAGGACCTCCTTGAGCAGATGGGCAGATTCCTTTTCAGCGCCCCTTTCGCGCGAGTCGTCGCGGGGTGACGTCCACATATCCACAGCCGAATGGTACGAAGACTCGCGGGAAATCGGCGAAAACCGTTTTCAGAGCTTTAGGACAGGATTTGAGCGTCGGGGTTCCGGCTGCAATTTCCTGCCGCCGTACTGCCCCGACGACAATCGCATCGACGGAAACTGCGGCGTGAAATGCACGCCAAGTCACCGAGAATCACCTCTGCGCGACGATCGAACAACTCGTAGCCGGTGAGACGTACCAGAATGCCGTGAAGGTGAGCCGGAACGTCGGGGGCCCGGGGACATTGTCGACATTGACATCAGGCCCGCTTGCGTACCAAACTCGAACCATTCCCGTGTAATTTGTAGCAATCTGTGTAAACTATGGAAATCGTAACTGGCTTTTCCGCAAGGAAATGGCGATTGCGGTTTGGTCTTCGGAACCGAGGGTTGCAGGGTCGATTCGTGCTGAGTGCAACGGCCTCGGCGCCCTCGGCCATGTCCGCCTGCTCCGCCGCCAGCGCGGCGTCGACGATGAATCTGGCGATGGAAAGAAACCTCGTTATCGAAGCCTTCCGTTCGAGCACGAGCCGTGCGCCGTTTTGTCGGGCGACAAGTACGACGGCGCCGCGGAGTACCATTTCTTGAGCCGCAGGAGCGTTCCCGCCAGTGCCGCGATGCAGACCCCGACCACCGGCAGCGCCATGGCGGCCTCACCCAAGCCGGTCACAAACAGCGCAAAGACTACGAAGAAACACACGCCGCCAACCAGAAACACGAGTTATACGTTTCATCGAAGACCTTTCGTTAGCGATTTTCGTCTAGATCCCGCGTCCTCAGGGAGTACAGCAATGCGGCCGTCCACAAGACCCCAGCCGCAATGAGAACGACGGCGAAGTACTCGCTGATTAACCACCATCCGCCCACGACCGCGACGGCGATCGCCGCCCGTCGGCCCCAGATCCGGTTCCTCCGCTCTAAGGCAGCGCGCTCCGACGCCCGGACGGTGCGGAGTGAGACCCGCGTCTTGGCTGCCCGCAACTCGTGCTGGGACTCGCGCTCCTGACGTAGTCGTGCGCTCTCCGCCGCCTCGGCCCGCGCCCGCTGCTCCGCCGCCTTCTGTCGCTGCCGCGCTGCCCGGTTCACGCCCTTTAGTCGTTCAACTTCGGCTTCGGCTCTCAGGCGCTGGGCCTTGGCCTCCTGACGCTGGGCCGCCCAGCGCTCGCGCTCCGCCGCCGCCGCTTCACGCCGGGCTCGGGCCCCCTCGTAGTCAGCGCCTGCCTGCTCAGATCGCGCTTGGGCCTGGTATTGGCTGGCCCATACATTTCTAACACGTGCCTCTGCTTCCGCGGCTTGCGCCTCCTGCGCGGCCGCCTGCTCCTCGGAATCCCGTGGATTTGAGGCCGATCCGGGAATCGGTGCCCTCTCGACATTCCCGTTCGCGAGCAGGTCGCGTGCTTCCCTGACAGCGTCCAAGAACTCTTCCGCGGATGAAAATCGCTGGTCGCTCGGCGCGTAGGTCCGCCTGAACATCTCGTCCAAATGAGGGGCGATGGGCGTAGACAGCCCCGCCAGGGATGCAGCCCCGACGGGTCGCCACCACATTAACATCTCGTACAGGAGTATCCCGCACGCGTAGAGGTCGGAGCGGGCATCGGCAACTGCGCCCTCCGATACCTCTGGCGCGATGTAACCCGGGGTGCCGCCGAAGTGCTGACCCCTTTTGTCAACCGAACCCGAGAAGATGATCGACGACGACTGTCCGCCCTCCAAGAGGAGGGTCGATCGGCCGAGCCCGAAGTCTCCCACTTTCACCCGCCCGATCGCGTCGAACCCCTCGGATCCGACCCGCTGGTCGATCAGCACATTCTCCGGCTTGATGTCGCAGTGAACCACGCCGCGCTGGTGCGCATAGGCCAGTCCCTTCAGCACCTGCTCAAGGATCTTCAACGCGAGGTCGACATTTAGCAGATGGCCTAAGATCAGTGGCCGCAGACTTGACCCCTCGACGTACTCCATAATCAAATATGGCGTCTGGGCATATGGGTCGAGCGCGAGGGCCCGGATCACATTGGGATGACACAACCCCTGTAGGACGCGCCCCTCGTGGTGAAGGACGCGGAGGTACTGGTCGTCCGTGGGGATCTTGGCGACGACGACCTGGTCACTCCAGACGTGATGACGCGACAGCCAGACCTGGCCGAAGCGACCGCGCCCGATCTCGCGATCCAGGATGTATTCCCCGACGCGCTGGCCTTGGCAAAGCATGAACGCTCCTTGGGTCAGACCCCGCCCGATTCACCGGCTTGTCGTCCTGTGCCCTGATGCAACGCCCACCGCGGGCGTCGACGGGGAATGGTCCGTGCGGACCGTGGGCGGCACGTGATGGTGAACACTCGGGGAGACCATCACGCCGCAGGAGCAGACCGGAATCCCTGACGTCCAAGACGTCGCTCCGCTGGATCGCGACTGGGCCGAAGGCCGTTCGACACGCGCCGTGGCGGCTCGCGCGCCGCGCTGCTCGATCGACAATTGCCAAGCGCAATCCATTTGTGAAGTATACATTACAGACGTGGAGCTCGTCCACAGCTAGTTTTCGCCGCGTGCTTGGCGAGCAGCTCCGCAAATCACGACGGCGTGCCAACCTCACCCAGGAGGAGGTGGCGGTGCGTTCGCGCATATCCCGCGAATACGTGAGCCAGCTCGAGCGAAACGCGAGCTCGCCGACCGTCGACGTGCTGATGCGCATGTGCGCTGCCATGGGAACGGCGGCCTGGCGCTTGCTGAAGCGCGTCGAGAAGGAATGATCGTCTGTTGGGGCCAGCCACTTCGGCTTCGCCGGCAACCCAACGCCGGTGGCATGTGCCCGATCATGTACTGAATCACCTGCAGCTCATCGCTCCCCGGTCTGCTGATGGCTAAAAGAAAGCCGTGGGGCCTCCCCCCGGCCCGGCCACCCTTCACGGGCGACCGGGCCAGCGAACCATGAGATCCCAGCCGGCGGCAGTCGACCAGGTGCGCAGCACCTGCTCAGCATGCTGTCGGGCGCGTTCGAGGATCTTCGCGTCAGCGGCGGCGTGCGCGACAGTGCGCTGGGCTTCGGTCCAAGCCCGATCGGTCACCTGGTCATAGAGACCGTCACCCGGCGTGATCGCCCACAGCCCATCCTGTCTGACAGCAAACAAGTGGCTGCGATCGTGATCCAGGCGCGGCCGGCTCACCGTGGGCTCGGGCAATACCAGCACCGCGGTCCGGGCGGTCGCGTCGACCTTCTCCAGCCGTGCGGCGGAGAGGTCAACGCCCACCTGCGCATCGCCCTTCACGACCAGGATCGCGCAGATCCCGCCAACGTGGCCGTCGATCCGCGTCTGTTGCACGTCGGCGACGTCGACCTGCAGCGTGACCAATTCCGACAGCTCGCGGATCCGATCCAGCGTCGGTCCCACGTGCTCGTGGGTCACAGAATCCGCAGCGCGGAGTAAAGGGAACAACGGCCGGGCCAGGAGCCCGATCAATAGCCCCCCGGCAAGACAGATCAGGGATCGCGCGATTTTGAGGATAGAGCACCTCCTTTCGGATTAGCGTGGGGAGTGGGATAGATCACCGGCCTGGGCGGCGCGGCGGCGGCCGTGAAGCGGTCCAGGCAGCCGATGAACATCAGCAGCAGGACAATGACGATCAACATCAACAACAATGGGTTCAGGAGTCTCAGGGGACCTTTCCTTGTTAAGGGCTTATGAACACAGGGTGAGCCAGTGGTCCTCGAGCCACCGCCATTCGGCCAATAGCGCAGCGCTGCGGCAATCGAACGGGCCCAGCCTGGGGCCGTTCACCGGCCCCAGGTCCGCCCACCAGGCACCCGACGCATCGGGCTCGACGTGACTCGCCCGAGCGAGCTTGAGATGGCCCAGGGTCCGCAGGTCGATGTGCTCGGCGTACACGCAGCGAACGATCCCTGCGGATGTGATGACCAGAGAGAGGGCGGGTTCGTCGCTCACGTAGCACCCGCGACGGTAGTGATCGTGCGCAGGATCTTGCGCCGCGGCTTGTCCACCAGCAGGCCGTCCAGCTTGGACTGCACGGCCGACAACTGCGCCGCCACGCGCTGGCGCAGGTCGCCGCTGGCGCGCAGTTCCTCAGGCGCCACGCCTCGGATCACGCGCTGGGCCTGCTCGGCCAGTTCGTCCAGCTGCGGGCTGGAGCGGACGTTCAGTTGTCGAAAGCGATTGAAGAACTCGCTCAGGTTCTCCACCGCGGTATCGCGGAACACCTTGGGCTTGCCATCTTGGTTCCCGCCCAGCCGCTCACTCAAGTGGGCGACCAGTTTAGAGAGCTCAGCGGTAAACGCCTGCTCGGCCAGCACCACCGCCTCTTCGAAGCGCGCCGAGACGCGGGCGGACTCCTGGGCGTACAGGGCGGGACTCAATTGGCGCAGGTACTCCGGCGGCTGGACCGAGGGGAAGTCCCACTCCAGGTCGAAGAGCCCGGCCAGGCTGGGCGGGTAGTCCCGCTCGTCGAACAACCGCCCCAGGCGCTGGTGGGCGCCGCCCTTGAGCGCCTGGTAGTGCTCCTGCAGTTCCGCGACCGCGCCGGTCAATTGCTGGCGCAACCCGGTCAGTTCCCGGTTGAAGGGCTCGATGCGATCCTGGCGGATCAGGCGGATCCCCGGCTCGGGGTAAGGCAAGCTCACCCCGCGCCAGTACCCGATGGCCCGGTTCCGCACGCCGGTGACGGCCCGGAAGGCGGGATGGGCGGTATCCAGCAGCTTCTTGCCGGCTGACAAGTAGCGTCCCTCGGCATCGAAGGTATCGGCCGCCTCCTGCTTCTGCCGAGGCGTGAGGGTGCGGCGCGTGCCGAGCCAGGTAAAGCTGACCCGTGCCGCGGCCATCGTCGATTGAAGCCGGTGGACGGGATCGGAGGCAGGGGCGTTTCGCGCAGCGCGTGCAGCACCAGCGCCACGGTCGATCGTGTCATTCATGACGTTCTCCTTGGGTTGGTTGAGGCGAAGAGGGATAAACGGGGCGTGAAGTGAGATTCAGTTGGCCGAAGGCCGGGACACCTTGCGTGAGGTTGGCGGCGTTGGCGCCTCCACTGTGTAGATCCCGCCACGGGTGGCATCCAGGCAGCGCCCGCCCGCCCAGGCGCGCAGGCGCTGCACCGACTCCGCCGCCGTCACCGCCACCGGCACCACGTGCCGGGCGGCGTCTACCAGTGGCAGGTCCAACAGCGCCGCCAGGCGGCAGCAGGCGCGGATCTCCGCGCCGGTCCACTCACCGTCCGCGGGGCGCTGCTGCTGCTGCGCGATCTGGAACGTCCGCTGGTACATCGCCCAGATCTGCTGCTTTTCGCTGGTGGCAGGCAGATCCAGGAACCAGACCCCGTCGAAGCGCTCGCTGCGGGCGAACTCCGGCGGCAACTTCGAGATGTCGTTGGCGGTGGCGACGAAGAAGACATCGGATTCGTGATCGCTCAGCCAGGAGAGCAAAGCGCCGAACAGGCGCGCGGCGACCCCGCTGTCGGATTGACCACCACCGGACCCGGACAAGGCCTTCTCGATCTCGTCGCAGTAGAGGATGCACGGGCTCATCGCATCGGCGATCCGCAGGGCATCGCGCGTGTTGCGCTCGGTGCTGCCGACCAGCCCGCCCATCAGCGCCCCCACGTCCAGCACCAGCGTGGGCCGGCCGGTCTCGCTGCCCAGCGCCTTGGCAAAGGCGGACTTGCCGGTCCCCGGCACGCCCAGGAGCAGGATGCCCCGGGGTTTGGCCAAGGCCGATCTGGGTGAGGACGGCGGAGGTGGGGTCAGGGCCCGGGAACAAAACGCCTTGAGGGCCGCCAGGCCACCCAGGTCATCAAACGTCTCACCACCCCGGTGCAGGGTCAGCAGGCCAGAGGCTTTGAGGGTCTGGGCCTTGAGTTCCCACATCACCTGCGGTGATAGACGGCCGTGCCGCACCAGGGACAAACTGAACGCGTTCTCCGCCTGCCAGCGGGTTAAGCCCGCCGAGGCGTCAAGCAGCGCCGCCATGGCCTGGTCCTCAGGCAGTTCCCCGGGCTCACTCGCCACGCCGCGGGCGATCTCCAGCAATTGATCCCGATCCGGCAGGTCATGCGCCAGGTGCACGAACAGCTTCTCCAGTTCCGGCGGCACCTGCACCACCGGGGCCAGGCAGATCAGGAACGTGCGGTTCTGCTTACCCAGGGCCGCCTGGTTGGCTAGGGCCTGGGCCACTTCAGCGGATTGGAGGAAGCGATGGAAGTTGACCAGCACCAGCACGGCCGTGCCGTCCGAAGTGGCCATGGCGCTGACGGCCTTGAGGGCGGCGACGGGATCGGCGCCACCGCCGCCGCCGCCGCCAGCATCGGCGGCGGCATTCTGCGCGCCGACCCTCAGTCCGCGGTCAACGTCCCAGCTGGCCAGGGACCATTGCTGATCCCGGCAGAGCCGTGCGATCTCGCTCAGGGCATCCTCGGGCTCATGGGTCTGAACATAGATGGCGGGAAAGGCGGCGCGGACGTGCTCCGACAGACGTTCGTAGAGTGACATCAAGTAATCCTTTCATATGCAGTAGACAACCTTTGGGGCAGTGAGACGTCTCACCGCCCCTGTTCCTGATCCTGGCTCAGGCTCTGTGCCTGGTGCATCTCCGGTGTGGCGACGTCCGACTGGACGGCCCCCAGCGCCCGCTCCAGGGCGCGACTCGCATCCTTGCACGCCGTCCCCGCGTAGCCGCGGGTGGTCAGGCGGGTCTGGCCGGTCGGGGAGACGATGATCTCGATCGTTGGCTCGGGAGAGGGTTTCAACGGCCACCTCCCCCGGTAGAGTTACCCCCCTCATGGATCACCAGCTTGATCGAGCCATCGAGCAGCGCCTGCTCGGTCACGGTGTGGCCGCGGCGGCGGACTTCGATCCTGGTCTTCTCCACCGCGTAGAGTTGCAGCAGTCGGTCCAGGGCCTTCTGCTCGCCCCAGCGTCCGTCGAAGTTATCGAACCGGCCTTCGCCGGTCGTGGTGTCGAAGACCGCGGGGTAGCGCCAGCCGGGCAACTGCACGAGATGCCCCTCGGCCTTCCCGCTGTACAGGACGGCGGTGCCGATCGATGGGGCGGGTAACCCCAGCCGCTGACAGGCAGCAGCCAGGGCTGCGGGATCACGCACCTGGGTGCGCAGGGTCACGATGTGGCTCATCGGAGTCACTCCTCTCTCTAAAGGTGTAATGGGAATGAAAGGAACGGGTGTTGGAATGTACGGGGCCAGGTGAACTGCTAGCGTCAGAGCGTATTGAGCTCGCACGCCAGCAGGTTCAGGGTCTGGTCGCGTTCGACGGTGACCCGCCTTAACCAGCGTGCGAACTGGGCCAGCATGAACCCCGCGGCGATCGACGCGGTGTAGATCGTGCCGCGGGACGTGCAGCTGCCGGTATAGGCTTGCGCCGCATCGAACAACGTTGAAGCGTAGTAGTCATCGGTGGCCGGATGATCGGCGGCGAGTACGCGCAGCGTCTCGGCGGCCATGCGGCCGTCCAGCCACAGGGCCACGTGGGGACGTAAGGCATCCCACAACAGGCGCCGCGTGGCGATGCTGTCGACACAGGCGAAGCAGATCAGTGGGAGGGCCGATGACGATGATGTCACTGCCGACGATTCGGTCAGACCCAGCCGCTTCACCGACGAGCGCGCGAAGCGCTGCATCACCGGGGTGATGATCCCCGCGGGGTGGATCGAGCGGCACAAGTGTGCCGTAGCCTGGACCTTGGCATGGCCCAGGTCTGCCGGCCAGTACCCCTGGGCGGCCAGGTTCTCCACGCCGACGCGGTCATCATCGACCAGCGTCATGTGCGGCATGCCCAAAGCCGCCAGTTGCGAGGCTACCTGGCGTCCGATCGCGCCGACGCCGATCACCAGCGCGTGACAACTCGACAGGCGCTCGGGCGGTACCAGGTCGCGCTGCCGCGCGTCTCGGGTGAGCGTGGGGATGGCTGGAGCGGGAGCTTGGGGATCAGCGGTCGTCATGAGCCACCTCCGCTTCCCGCTGCGTCCACGCCAGCAGCTCAATATCGTCGTCGTCGAGGCGATTGCCAGGTGACAGGTCGAACACGTCGTGGCTGAGCAAGGACGGAGTGCCCAGGTTGCTGATGTCGTACACGTTGGTCTGGTACTCGTGCTGCCACAGGCGCAGGTGATCGGCCAGGTCCTGGGATGGCCTTTCCACCGTCGAGACCCAGTCCCGCCAGTCGACTGCCACTGGCAGGAGAACGGTCGCGCCCGGTCCGGCATTGATGCGTAACCTCGCGTACGTCTGGCCAGTGCGGCTGAGGATGAACATGATCGCCCAGTCACAGGGACCAAAGACGCGGTCGAACGTCGCCTCATCGACCCAGCTGGGCTGGGCCGACGAGCCCGGATGGGTGTGGATCCACACCCGGCCGCAGCGCCCCGGGGCAATCCCGGCATCGGCACAGCGGTCAAAGTGATCGGCGACCGCTTGGTCGCCAAACTCCACGCTGACCGCGGTCGTCCCCTGCAGCACCGTCTCGACCCGGTCTATATATAAGGGGTCGCCAGCGGCGGCGGAGATGCCAAAGGCGCCCACCTCGGTCGGTCCGGCATGGCAGAGGTACTGCAGCTTGAGCCAGGCCAGGGGCGAGAAGCGTAATACGGGCGGTTCAAGGGGCGATCGTTGCGGCGGGCGTGGCATCGACTTGCGGGATCGTGGGCGCGGTCGGGCAGAAGGCTGGTTCATGATCGGTCTCCGGTGAAGGGTGAACGGGGGATTCCTGGAGTTCCTGTTCCTCGACGTCGTTGTCGTCGTCCGAGGAATCGGCAGCACAGGCGGGGCACAGGCCATCCTGCTCGTCGAGCTGGGCAGCTGCGGTGATCGCCTCGCATTGCCGGCAACTGCCGCGGCAGTCGGGACAGAGGTACTGATCCCGATCCTTGCTTCGCTCCAGGCAGCCCATGCAGAACGAGCTGTCGCAGGCGTCGCGGGAGCTGCTGCAGCCGTCGCAGAAGTCCTCCCCGCAGCCACCACAGTGGCAGAGGTCATCTTCGGCGCGTCCGCGGCCACAGTCAGAACAGCTGCGCCCGGACCAGTCGGCCAAGGCCACGTATGGGGAGTGGGGGTTATAGGTCCGCAGCATGGCGGCGATGGCAAGGAACGCGTCGGTCAGGCGACCGCTGCGGATCGCAGCGCGAACGGGGACCGTGGCATCCCCCAGGCAGGGCTCGTGATCCCGCACGTGCGGGTGGGTGGTCGACTCGCTGGCGGCCGCGGGATTGGGGTCCGTGGCGACGCAGCGAAAGGCGCCGGCATCGACCCGGCCGGCGCGAAGGAGCGCCAACTGCAGTTCGACGCGGAACGAGCCCAGGTAGACGCCGCCCAGCTCGATCGGGTCGGTCTCCACTGAGAGGACGGATAGATGCGAATCGACCTGCAGATCGCCGAACTCGGCGCGCAGGGCGCGTAGCTCCGCCAGCAGATCTGGCAAGGGGACGATCTGGCGACCGTCGTCTGCGGTAGGCGCGGGAAGGCGGGCAAGCGCAGCGGCGCGGTCATAAAGCCGACGGGCGGTCGCAGGGATCTCGTGTAAGACTGCCGTGGCCGCCGCGGGCCAGCCTCGGTCGGTGGCCTTGATGGCGCGGCGCCAGATGCCTTCCAGGGCGCGGGCGTCATCGCGTACCTGCCGCAGCGCGTCGCTGATCGCGTCCAGGGGACCAGGCCGTGCGGGCGGGAGCGAGAGCAGCGATTGCAGTCGCAGGGCGAGGCGAAGCTCGGCATTCCTGGGAGGCTTTGCCGGGCGCACGGTCTTCTTGTGGATTGAAGTGGTGGTCATGTACACAGATCGCCGGCCCGGTCGGAGGGTCGACCGGGTCGGCGCCTTTGCATTGGAACTGTGAGAGGTGGATAGAGGGAAGGGAACCGTGAGGACGCCTAGGCGACCGCGATCCGACATGCCCCGTGGATCTTGATCGGGGTGATGCTGACGCGGCAGTCGGGCCGCAGGGCCTCGTCGGCCGCGACCGGCTGGCGGTCGACGCGGAGCAGGTAGTCGGCCGCGCTGCGGCCGGGCATCTTCTCCT
>JAQGHM010000090.1 GCA_028291615.1 Phycisphaerales bacterium
TTCGGCAAGTTGCAGGATCTGTGCAAATCGGCGCATGACTCGGCTCTCTCGGTGTGGGGGTTCTCCCGGCGGCCAGTGGTGATACCCGGCGCGCAGGCAGATGCGTGCTCAGGAGATACGTCCGGGCTGTTCAGGCGCTGCATGTTTCCGACCAATTTCACGTGTAAACGGATGCCGCGTGGGCCGCGCGATCACGAACCACCAGGAGTCTCAGGCGGCCGTCGAGTCGGGCAGGCGAAGTCGAACCCGAACGTGAACGGCGGGGCGTCTCGCTTGCCAGAACCTTCCGGACGGCTATCCGTCGTAATTTGCGCCTCCAAAACGTTGATTGCCCTGATCATTCTTCCGCCGCGACAAGAAAATACTATTGTAGCCCAAATGATCGCGTGCCTAGAATGCCTCGTTCGCGTCTGTGCTCCCGGGCAAGAAGGGCAACGTGATGCGACGATTGATTGGGCTCTCGCTGTTGACATTGATTGTGCTCGCGCCGCGCGCCCTGTCCCAACAGGCGGCCACCGCGCCCGCGACGACTACCCCGCCCGCGGCAGGTGAGTTGATCACACTTAACCTGCCGGAGGGCGTCGATCTCAAAACGCTGGCGGATTACGTCAGTAAGCGGCTGGAACTGAACATCCTGTACAGCGAGGACGTGGGGGCGCAGCGCGTGGTCATTCGCACGCCGGGAAAGTTTCCGAAGGAATCGCTGCTCGGCCTCCTGCAAAGCGCGCTGCAGATCAAGGGATTCGCGCTGGTGGATGGAGACGCGCCGGGCCTGAAGAAAATCATTCCCGTGACCACGCTCGGGCCCAATGCCCGCGGCCCGGACGGGGCGAAGGCGGTCGGAGAGGTGACGGCCGTCACCCAGGTCTTTCACCTCGAGCACGTGGACCCTGCGGCCCTCGACCCCCTTATCAAGATCTTCTTGACCCAGCCAGGCGGGAACAGCATGGCGCTGACGCAGCAGCGCGTGCTCGTCGTGACCGACTACGCCACCAACGTCGGCCGGATCGGCGCGCTGGTCGCGGAGATCGATCGACCCAAGCCGACGGCGGCGGTGGAATTCGTGACGCTCGAACACACCGACGCATCGCTGCTCGCGCCGCACCTCACCGAACTGCTGAACTCGAAGATGAACGCCCAGGGCGGAGTCGTCCCGGGCGCCGCCACTGTCGAGGTGTCGGTCAACGCCCGGACAAACCAGATCGCAGTGGTCGGGCCGGCCGATCGCATTCCCGAGGTGGTGGGCCTGATTCACCGGCTCGACCTGCCGATGCCGGTCGAGACGCGGACTTACCGGTTCGAGCACGTGTCCCCGGATCGCGTGGACAAGATGATCAAGCAGCTCGTGGACCCGCGCATGCCGTCGCGCGTGTATCAATCCGCCGTCGATCCCGCGAAGGAAGGTCACCTGTTGGTTGCGATTGCCACGGTGGACATTCACAAGCAGATCGAGGCGATCAAACGGGACGTCGACGTCGCGGCAGCGAAGGAAGACAGTCCGATCCGGTTCTACCGGCTCTCGAACACGACGGCAGCGGACGTGCTGAGCACGCTGCGGGGAATCATCGGTGAACAGGATCGCGGCGGGGGAACCAGCGCGCCGGGTGACACCGATCAGAAACGCCGAACAAACCCGGGGCGATCCAATCCCTTGCTCAGCGGCAGCAACGCGCCGGGCGCCGGCGGCACGCCTGGGCAAGGATCGAACATGCTCCGGTCCGCGACAAGCCAGCCGACCAGTGTCGGCGGGGCGCCCCACGTCGATCCCCTCAATCGCGACATCGATTCGACGGCGCAACCGCTTGCCAGCGTCCAGACCGACGACGCCCGTGTCACCGCCGACCCAAATACCAATACGATCATCGTCATCGCGCCGCCCCAGAGCCAGCGGAAGTACGAAGAGCTGATTCGCCACCTCGACAAGCGGCGCCCGCAGGTGCTGATCGAGTGCACGCTGGTCAACGTGGACACGAGCAATGACTTCACGCTTGGCGTGGAGATCCTCGCCAAGGGGAGCATTGGCGCGACTGACATCCTCGCATTTTCGCGGTTTGGCCTTAGCGAGATCGGTACGGCCAACCGGCTGAAGATCATCCCTGGCACCGGCTTCAACGGCACGGTCATCGGGTCGGATGTCGGCGACGTGATCATTCAGGCGTTGGCGAAGAACAGCCACGCGCGCGTGGTGTCAGCCCCGCGGATCCTCGTCAATGACAATGCCACGGGCACGCTGACCAGCATCGCCGAAGCGCCGTACGTGAGCATCAACGCGGCCGTCGGCACCATCGCGACGACGAGCTTTGCCGGTTACGCGCAGGCTGGCACCGAAGTCACCGTGACGCCGCACATCAGCGAAGCGGATTACCTTCAGCTCGAATACACCGTCGCGCTGAACAACTTCACCGGTCAGGGGAGCAACGGCATCCCCCCACCGCGCCAGACCAACGCGGTCGACAGCACGGTGACCATCCCGGACGGCTCGACGATCATCGTCGGCGGGCTCAATCGCCAGAATTTGAGCAAGACCGTCAACGCCGTCCCATTCCTCGGCGAAATCCCGATTCTGGAGCACCTGTTCAGCAGCCGATCAGAGACGAACCAACAGGGCACGCTGTTTGTTTTCCTCCGCCCGACGATCCTGCGCGACGACCAGTTCGCGGACCTGAAATACCTCTCGGAGAAGGACGTCAGCGCCGCCCAGATCAAGGGCGATTACCTCGAGAGCGAGCCGGTGCTGATGCAGTAGGCCCCGCGCGTGCCGGGACATGCACGCGGGCAGGAGTAAACGCATGTCTGCGGTGGAAGTGACCTCGATCTCACCGTCGTTGCCCGAAGTCGTCGCAATCGAGCGGCTCTCCGAGGCGCTCGGCGTGCCGCTGGCGACTAACCTGCAGGACCGTTCGGCTTCGACGGAATTCATGGACCGGATTCCGATCGCGTTCGCGCGCGCCCACAAGGTTCTGGGCCTTGCCGTCGAAGGCGGCGTCCTGCCGGTGGTGATCGCCGACGCCGCCGGCCTCGCCCAAGTCGAGATCATCTCGCGCCTCCTGAACCGCCCGACCAGGCCGCTGCTCGCCTCCGGAGACCAAATCGTCTCCGCGGTGAACTACGGCTATCAACAACAGGCCGGCGCCGTCCGGACGATGATCGACGGCCTCGACCGAAGCCGAGTCCTTACCGACCTCGCCGAAATGAGCGGGCGCGAAGACCTGCTCGACGTCGCTAGCCGCGCGCCCGTCATCCGCCTCGTGAACCTCCTGCTTTTCGAGGCCGTGCAGGGCGGGGCATCCGACGTCCACGTTCAACCGTACGAAGGCAAGCTGGTCGCCCGCATGCGGATCGACGGCGTCCTGTACGACGCCTTTGACCTGCCCAAGACCCTCCAGGAAGAGATCATCAGCCGCGTCAAGGTGATGGGGCGCATGAACATCGCCGAAAAACGCCTTCCGCAGGATGGCCGCGCCACCGTCGAAGTAGGCGACCGCTCAATCGACCTCCGCATCGCCACCCTGCCGACCAGTTTCGGCGAGCGCGTCGTCATCCGCCTGCTCGACAAGAGCGCCCGCCTCTACACGCTCCAGGAGCTCGGCATGTCGCCGCAGACGCTCGACCGGTTCCGCCAGGTCATTCAGGCCGAGCACGGGCTCATCCTCGTGACCGGTCCGACCGGCAGCGGCAAGAGCACGACGCTATACGCCGTACTTCAGCAATTGGACCACACGGAAAAAAACGTCCTCACGCTCGAAGATCCGATCGAATTCCGCCTGGAAGGGATCAGCCAGACGCAGGTGAGCGACAGGAAGGGCATGACGTTCGCCAGCGGCCTGCGCAGCGTCCTGCGGCAGGACCCGGACGTGATCATGGTCGGCGAGATCCGCGACCATGAGACGGCGACGATGGCCATCCAGTCCTCCCTCACGGGCCACGAAGTTTTCAGCACGCTCCACACCAACGATGCCCCCAGCGCGATCACGCGGCTGCTCGACCTCGGCATCGAGCCGTACCTGCTCTCCAGTTCGATCGTCGGCGTGCTCGCGCAGCGGCTGGTGCGCCGCGTGTGCGCCGCGTGCGCAAAATCGCGCGCGCCCAATCCAGGAGAACTGGGGTCGCTCGGCCTTGAGGGCGCCGCGCCCTGGGCGTCGGCAACGGGACTTCGGCGCGGGGCTGGCTGTCCCGTCTGCCGCGGCACCGGGTACCGCGGCCGGCTCGGGCTGTTCGAGTTGCTCGTCGTGGACGACGCGGTGCGCGAGCGGATCCAATCGCGCGCCAACGCCGCGGAGATCAAGGCGACCGCGGAGCGGAGTGGGATGCAGAACCTGCGCGCCGACGGGATTGCCAAGGCACTGGCCGGGCTCACGACGCCGGAGGAGGTCGCGCGTGTGACGGCGGACTGAGGCGCACGGTGGGAATGAGGATTAACGCATGCCGGTTTACTCGTACGTCGCGGTGGAAGACGACCGGTCGCTCCGAAAGGGGACGATCACCGCCGACACCCCGCGGCGCGCCCGCGACGCGCTCCGCGCCCGCGGGCTCCGGGTCCGTCGCGTAAACACCGTCGCCTCTGCGTCCAGGCGCGAGGAATCTGCAACCGCCGCAGCCGGCGGCGCGGCCGACGACGACCGGCCGCGGCACACGTCCCGGCCCAAACCACGCCACGCCGCCAAGACCGTCTCCTTCGTCCGCGAGCTCGCCACGCTGCTCACCGTCGG
>JAQGHM010000125.1 GCA_028291615.1 Phycisphaerales bacterium
TTTCTGGCCGTCCCGGGCGCGAACCCGGGACGATTTCTTACTCAAATAAATGACTTTCCAACGAAGGCAAGCCTCCGTTGAAAGGGATCACTTTCTTGCGTGCACCGCGAAGACGTTTTGAGATACTAACGCCGGATGTTGTTTGACGACATCCGGTTTTGCCCGATCGATCTGCCGCCGAAGCGGCCGACCATCGAACTCACGTCCTCGCGATGAATTTCCGACTATTCACTTGTCAAAGAACACTCTCAACTACTGACGGTGGCGAACCACCGCGTTCCCTGAAAGAAACGCCTGCAACCGCTTACCGCAGATGCAATCGTGATTGGCCTTCGACTTTGCTGTTCCCCGTCGAAGGGTCGCGAATAATATCGCGATGAGTCCGCTTGTCAACCGGTGTCGTGGAAAATCTTTTTGCGATTTTCACGACCGATTCACACCCGCATAACTGGCGGGAACAGAATTATCGGCGGGCCCGCACCGAGTTCTTGAACTCGTTTACTGGCCAGCAATTAAAAATGCAGGCGACTCGGGGGTCTATTTCGTTCGAAAGAGGGTCGCGATCATCGCGACACGGGCAACTGTTTCGTCACTGAATGTTGCAGTTAAATCACCGCAACGGACGCACGTCACCGGAGGTGGATTACCTTCAAACGGACGAATAGTTATACGCGAAGTGGCTGGAGGAGTTCAAGTCTTAATAAGGATTTTCACCCAGATTCTTCGCACTCTGCTCACTTTCAAACCGGGAGACGACGGCGCAAGCTGGGGACGCTCCAATAGTTAGCGGCTGGCGAAACCGCGAGCGACTTTTATGCGATTGCGCCGGCGACGCTTGTTGCATACGTTCACCCTTCATCGTCCCAGTCTTCGTTGTCGTCGTTATCCTGCGAACTGGGTCCGTCCCCCACGTCGTCACGATTGCGGCGGTTGCTGTCGTTTCGACCGCCTCGGCGCCCGCCGCCGCTGCCTCCCCTGCCACCACCACCCGTGCGGGTCATTGAGCGGATGAGGCCGTCGAGCATGCGGGAGACCTGATCGCCACGGTAGGCTAAGTCTTCGTAATCGATGTCATACTTCAGGTCACGGCAGAGGATGAGCAGGTAGCGGAGGGATTCGAGCGCCGACTGGGAGAGGTTGTAATAGTGGGCCTTGTTGCGCGAGCCGCGGCGCTTGAAGCCTTCGGCGATCGACTTGGGGACTTCGATGGCGGCCTTCTCCATCAGGGCGGCAAGGCCTTCCTGCTGTTCGGCGGGGATGCGCGGGGTCATCTCGAAGATGCGGAGGACCAGGGCATGAGCTTCCTGCCAGACTTTCATTTGTTCGAAGCTGGAGATGCGGTCGCGAGGTTCGCGATCGCGCGGGTCGCGTTCGCGCTGGCTGCTGGTGGATTCGGGGTTGTCCATGAGTTACCTCTGGGGTTGGTGGGTCGGCACTGAACAGGGGGTGCGAGGTTCGCAACTCTTTACGGACATGGTTGCTTGATAAGTGAGAGTAAAAGGGCGCGGGAGGAAAGGCAAGTTTTGCTGGGCAGATCACGTTTGTCGCAGACTTATCAGCGGATGGGATCAACGAGATCAAGCAAGTTACTCACGATCTCCTCGACCAATTCATCGGGCAGGTGATTTAGGAATGATGCTGCGCGCTCGCGATAGTCGAAGCTCTTCAGATAGTCGCAGAGGATCAGGCTGGGCCGAGGCAGGTATCCATCAGGCATTTTGATCCAGAATGGGCCTGGCGTGAGATCGGACGAAAGGGGGACGGCGAGGCAGACGCCAGACTTGCGGTTATAAGTTAATGGACTGAGGACGATCGCCGGCCGGCGCTTATCAATTTCGCGGCCGGCGGCGGGCTGGAAATTCATCTCCACAAGGTCACCGCGATCGGGGTAATACGTGCGCTTACTCACCAGTGCTCCCTGCCGACCGCCCCCTCGTCGAGCAGTTCACGCCGACGCCGGTAGCTGGCTGGGCGGATTTGATCAACGATGCTCTTGAGGCTACGACGAGGCCGTCGACCGCGCTTGCGCATCACGATGGCTCCGGCATTGGCGGTCAACTCCATCGGCGTTCCGTCGGCCAAACCCATTTCCCGCGCCACTGAATTGGGAATCAGCACAGCGACACTTCCACCAATCTTCTTTACCACAATAGTCAAGATCGCTCCTAGTTATACTTAATTATATCGGACGATCGGTCGTGCGGCTCGCGAATTCCGCGCTATTTCTTCTCGACGATCCAGATATTGCGATAGCGGACGGGATTGCCGTGGTCCTGCAGGTGTAGCGGGCCGGGCTCCGCCCCTTCTTTGACAGGTGCGGAGGTCGTGTTCTTCGGGATCTCGACGTTGTCGTGGATCAGAACGCCGTTGTGCTTCACGGTGATCGTCGCGTTCCTGGTCTTCTTGCCGTTCTCGTAGCTGGCGGCGGTGTAGTCGATGTCGTAGGTCTGCCACTGCAGGGGCGGGTAGCACATGTTCACGAGGGGCGCGGCGATCGTGTAGATGCCGCCGCACTCGTTGTTCTCGCCCTTGAGGCCGAAGGAGTCGAGCACCTGGCACTCGTAGCGGCCCTGGAGGTAGACGCCGGAGTTGCCGCGGCCTTGGCCGCGCGCCAGCGGCTTGAAGGGAAGGAGAAACTCGACGTGCAGCGTGACGGACTGGAACTTAGTCTGGGAGTTCTGCCCCTGCACGAGCAGATCGCCGTCGGTCTTGCCGGGTTTGAAGTCGTTGGTCTTGCCGTCGAATAGGATAATCGCGCCTTGCGGCGGTTTGGCGCCGATCGTCGGCGATTCTCGGGTGATGCGTTTGAGCTCGCCGATTTTTTCGTCCTGCTTGCTGGAGACGGTAAGGAGGCCGTCTTTCAAGCTGCCGTTGCCGGCTTCACCGACGAAGGTGACGACGCCATCCTTTAGCGTACCGTCGGCTTCCCACTTCTGGTTGTCTTTGGTGAAGCCATCGCCGGGCAGGCCGCCTTCATATCCGACGGCGTGGAACTTGCCGTTGCCCAGCGCGATGACCTGTACGCCGCGCTTCTCGCCTTTGAGCTCGCCGCTGTATTCGCCCTGGAAGGCGAAGTCGGGATCTTTGGCGGCTTCGACGGCGGTGATGTACGTGAGTTCCTTCTCCGCGGCGAAGATGGAGAGTGTGGAGAGGCAGAGTAGAGTGAAAATCGCAAATCGCGGCATGGCTGCTCCGGCGAAGGTTTTTGAGGTGCGGACGAACGACGTTAAGGATTACTGTCATGCGCGCGAAGTGTTTGCGGGACGGAAATCGCTACAATGCCCAGCGAAGGAGAACACAATCATGTCCAAGTCGATGGTCCTGTTCGTGGCCGCCGTGGCGTTGGGGTTGGGTGGATTGGCGATGGTGAAAACGACCGCGGCCGAAGAAACCGCGAAGGGGAAGGAGCGGGTGTTCGAGCTGCGCACATATACGGCCGCGGATGGAAAGCTTGATGCGCTAAACGCGAGATTTCGCGATCATACGAACAAGCTGTTCGTGAAGCACGGGATGGAATTGGTGGGGTATTGGACGCCGACGGAGGAAACAAAGGGATCGAAAAACACGCTGATCTACATCTTGGCGCACGCGAGTCGTGAGGCGGCGGACAAGTCGTGGAAGGGTTTCCGGGACGATCCGGAATGGAAGGCGACGCTGAAGGAGTCGGAAAAGGACGGTAAGCTGACGACGAAGGTGGAATCGGTATTCATGAAGCCGACGGATTACTCGCCGATGAAGTGATCCTGGCGGCGAGCGGTGGGACCTAAACCTTTGACGCACGCAGGCTGCGGCGTGCGCGGTTGGGGAGGTCGGTGTGACTTACGATCCGATTCCATACGCGCGTGCCACGGGAGCGCCGGTGATCGAGAACGGCCGGCGCGGGGCGCTGGTCGGGTTTGGCGTGGGCAGCATTCTCATCGGCACGGTGGCGGGGTGCAGCGTGTTCGGCCTGGTGATGGCCGTCGCGATGGCAGTGGGGTTTGGGGGCGGCAAGGCACTTCCGGTCCCGGAACTGATCGTCGCCCTACTCATGTATGCGTCGACGGCCACGTTGTTCATCTGGGTGGGGATCGACTCGATCCGGTGCAAGCGGTGGGTTCGGCCGGTGGTGATCGCGGTGGGGTGGATCACGATCGTGTCGGCGGTCTTCGGGCTGGCGTTCCTGCTGGTCGCGGCGAAGGATCTGCCCGTCCTGATGAGCAGTTCGGGGCAGATGACGATGACTACGAACACCATCACGACAGCGGGCCCGGGTGGCACGACAGTTTCGACGGTGGCCATGACCAGCGGCCCCATGTCCGGGGGCGATGCGACGATGGCTTTCTGGTCAATGCTTATATTCGGATTGCTGGGCCTGTTGATCGCGGGCGCTTACGTCTGGTTCTACTCCACGGCAGCGGTTCGGCGGACGCTGGAGGCGTACAGCCCTGCCCCGAGTTGGAGCGAGCGCTGTCCGCTCCCGGTGTTTGTTGCGTGCGCGGCGCTGCTGATGGGGGGCCTTACGACTGCCGGGACGGCCTACGAGCAAGCGGTGCCGTTCTTCGGCACCTATGTGAAAGGGGCGGGGGCGATCGTACTGGACCTGGGGGCGGCGGGCGCAATGTTCGCGGCGATGGCGCTGATGTACCGGATGAAGCCACTCGGCTGGTGGTTGGCCGTTGTGGTGATCGGGCTCGGGTTCGCGTCGGCGGCGATCACGTTGTGGACGCTTGGCACGATGGAGTTTTACCGTCGCGGCCACGCGACCGCGGACGACCTGGACCGACTGGCGCGGTCGGCGGTGATGAGCGGGGTTACGCCGCTGATCTTCGTGCTGGCGATGGGTGGGATGAGCGTGGGGTACCTGACCGCGGTGTACCGTTACTTTCGCGGGAATGGGGCGACCGCAGTACGGATCTGAGATTTAAGAGGACGATGCCGTCGGTCGCGCTCCGCAAGCGGACGGCTAAACGCTTGCGCGGGGTGACGCCGTGGCGCTGGGGCCGTATCCTTCCGCTTGAACATGGTTCCGTTGCCGATCGATCGTTCGTTGCCGGAGATTGTGGATGCGCTGAGGCGGTCACGGTCGCTGGTGATCGTCGCGCCGCCGGGGGCGGGTAAGACGACGCGCGTGCCGATGGCGATGCTGCGCAGCGGCGTGGTGGCAGGAGAACATCGGAACATCGTGATGCTGCAACCGCGGCGGGTGGCGGCGCGGGCGGCGGCGGCGCGGATCGCGCAGGAGAACGGCTGGGACCTGGGGCGTGAGGTCGGCTATCACGTTCGCTTCGATCGCAAAATAGGCCGCGACACGCGATTGCGCGTGCTGACCGAGGGGATTCTGAATCGGCAATTGCTGGACGACCCGTTCCTAGACGGCATCGGCGCGGTCGTGCTGGACGAATTTCACGAGCGGAGCCTGCACACGGATGTGGCGATCGCCCTGCTGCGCGAGGTGCAGGAGACGGTGCGGCCGGATCTGAAGATCATCGTGATGTCGGCGACGCTCGAGGCCGGGCCGGTGGCAAAGTTTCTGGGCGAATGCCCGATCGTGCGGACGGAGGGACGGGCGTATCCGATCGAGATTCGATATGCGCCGGCCATACGGGGGGAAGAGGAAGCGGCGGTGGTGCGGGCGGTGACGGAGATCATTGATGGGGGGATGGGGAGATGGAGTGGTGGGGAGATAACTCCACACGCCCCACCTCCCCATCGCCCCATCCCCCCATCACCATCGCAACGGGATATCCTGATCTTTCTTCCCGGAGCGGAAGAAATTCGGCGGGTGATGCGGGGCCTTGAGGGCCTGGCGGAGCGCGAGAATCTGTCGATGGCGCCGCTGCACGGAAGCCTGACCGGCGATGAGCAGGATCGGGCGATTCGTCCTGATCCGACGGGGCGGCGGAAGATCATCTGCGCGACCAACATCGCCGAGACGTCGCTGACGATCGACGGCGTCGGCGTGGTGATCGACACCGGCCTTGCCCGCGTTGCCGGCTACGACGTCGAGCGCGGCCTCGACAAGCTGGAGGTCATGCGGATCAGCAAAGCGTCGGCGACGCAGCGCGCCGGCCGCGCGGGGCGGACGGGGCCGGGGGTGGCGATTCGGCTCTGGAGCGAAAAAGAGTGGGATCGCATGGAGGCGTTTGAAACGCCTGAGATCCGACGGGTGGACTTGTGCGCGACGGTTCTGGAACTGCACGCATGGGGGAAGAGCGACCCACGGAGCTTCGGGTGGTTTGAACGGCCCGATGAGGAAATCCTGTCGGCGGCAGAGGGATTGTTGTCGATGCTTGGCGCGGTGGACGAAAGGGGGCGAATCACCGAGGTCGGAAGGCGGCTGGCGGGATTGCCGGTGCACCCGCGCCTTGGCCGCCTTCTTGTTGCCGCCGCGGATCGGGGACTTACTCGCGAGGGGGCGACGCTGGCGGCATTGATGAGCGAGCGGGATATCTTGCGATGGGAGCGAAACGAATCACGTGATTCCCTAGCCGCCGGGGCGGGGCGGGTAATGGGGACTTCGGATCTGCTGGTGCGGATGGAATTGATCGAATCGCGGTCGCATGATCCGCGGATCGACTCCGCGGCGCTGCGGCAGGTGCTGCGCGTGAGAGATGAACTTGAGCGGGTTGCGTCGAAAGACGAAAGACAAAGGCAGACAAGAATGTCCGCCCCACCGAAGCTTGGCGAAGCTCCACCAGAGGACGAACTGCTCAAACTCGTCCTCTGGGCCTACCCCGACCGCGTCTGCCGCCGGCGCGGGGGGCAGGATCGCGGTGTCATGGTCGGTGGGGGCGGGGTGCGCCTCAGTCCGGAATCGGTCGTGCGCCAGGGAGATTTTTTCGTCGCCGTCGATGCCCGGCGGGACGAGCGCAGCGTTGCCCGCGAGGCGTTCGTGCGCATCGCCAGCGCGATCGACGTCGCGTGGCTAGAAGAGATGTTCTCCGCGCAAATCCGCCGCGAGCGCGAGGTCATCTACGACGAGCAGCGTGAGCGCGTCAGCGGCGTCGCACGAGTCTGGTATCGCGATCTGCTCCTGCGCGAAGACAAGGACCTGCCGGTGGACGCGTCGCAAGCCGACGAAGCGCTGCGCGACGTGTTGCGGCGGCGGGCGGCGGAGATTTTCCGCGCCGATGAAGAAGCCCACTTGGTGTTGATGCGCGTCGCCCTGCTGCGCGACAAAATGCCTGAAAAACCCTGGCCGGCATGGGATGATGCGGAATTGGGCGAGATTCTCGCCGACGCGTCGGCGGGACGGCGCAGCCTCGCCGATGTGAAAGGCCTGCCGCTCGGGTCGATCCTGAAATCCGCCCTCTCCTATCCACTGGATCGGCTTCTGGAACAGGAAGCGCCCGACGCTCTTGAAGTCCCCAGCGGCAGCGTCATCCGCCTGCGCTACGCGCCGGGCGAGGTGACGCTGGCGGCGCGCTTGCAGGAGCTCTTCGGCTGGCTGGAAACACCGCGCATCGCCGCCGGCCGCGTCGCGGTGAAGGTGGAACTGTTGGGGCCCAACTACCGCCCGGTGCAGGTGACGTCTGACCTGAGAAGCTTCTGGGCCAGCGCGTACTTTCAGGTGCGCAAGGACCTGAAAGCGCGCTACCCGAAGCACGCATGGCCCGAAGATCCGCTCACCGCCCGCGCCGAAGCGCGGGGCGGTCGAAAGCGATCGTCCTGAATTCAAAATTAAGCGCCGCGACGCCGACGCCGCGTCAATGCCGCCAGCACGGCGACCGACATCACGCCCAGCGTGCCAGGCTCTGGCACGCTGGCGAACGCCCGCGCCAGGTCCGCCTCAAACCCAGCCGACGCGCCGGGAACCGGCGCACTGGGAAGCGCCGTGTTGTAATTCTGCGCTAACAGTGCCAGGTCGAGGAAGTCGACGTTCCCGTCGTAGTTGAAATCGCCGCGCACCCACCAGCTATCGCTGGCGTCTTTCACGGTGGTGTTGTAGTTCTGCGCCAGTCGCGCGAGGTCGAGGAAGTCCGTCGCACCGTCGAGGTTGGCATCGCCCAGCAGCGTCGTGCGGACCAGGATGGCGCTGGTGTCGATGTTCCCTTCGCCCAGCCACATCGCGCCCGCCGACACGATCTCAGACGCTTCGGCATAACCAACGCCCAAGCCTGACTTCGTAGCCGCTGTGGACGACGTGATGCCGGGGTTCACCCAATGAGGCGCTCCGGCCGTGTTGTACGCTGCAATGATCTGATTTCGCACCTGCGAAAGCGGCGTCGAACCGCCGACCGCATAATCCACGATGAGTCGCCCATCAGTCAAGTCGAGACTGGCATCCGGGAAATCCGGGGAATTGAAGTCTACGCTCGTCGTGCGCAGAAGCTTGTTGCCCGAAGTCAACGTCGCGATCGTGCCGGTCCGCAGTGCCAGCCTGCCGATGCGATGCGTGGAGGCGAAATCAATTGCGCCTTCGTTCAGGGCTGTGTCACCACTCCAGTTGTTGCCCATACCCGACAACGTCAGTTTCCCGGCGCCGGATTTCGTCATGGCCGCGCCCGGGGCACCTTGTGCCCGTCCCGACAGGAGCAAACCGGCACCGGCGTCAACGTTGAGCGTCGTGTTTGCGATCAGCGTCACCGGCCCGGCGAACGCGTTGGCGCCCGATACGGCATGCACCGCCCCATCTATTGCTGCGTTCCCCGGTCCGGCCAGATACAATGGCTCTTGCGCAGTGTAATTGACCCCACCGGTGAAGATGAGTGTACCCAGGTTGTTCACGGTCGTGCTGCCAGAGGTAGCGCCAAGTGCATTATTAGCGGTAACCGTCACCAAACCAGTGCTGATCGTGAAGTTACCGGTGAAGTCGTTAGTCGAATTGCTCAGGACAACATTTCCCTGCCCGCCACCGCTAAGCCCTTTAAACAATTGCCCAGGCCCGGTGATCTTTCCGGCAAGTGTGAGCGAACCGATGGGCAGCCCCTCGTAAATGCTGCCGACAACCGCGCCCGTGCCGCTGAGCACGCGCATGTCAATGTATGAACCATCCTTCAAGACAATGGGATTGGATATCCTGTTGTCAGGCCCTTCGCTCTTGCCGATGCTCGCGTTGAACAGTGGGTCCACCGTGATCGTGCCCGAGCCGCCGGATTCCTGTCCGTTGAAGAAGATGAATCCGTTGGTAAGCGTGATGCCGCCATACGTATTGTTATCGGCATTGAACGAGATGGAACCACCGCCGATCTTGGTGATAGAGCCGGGTCCGGAAACCTTACCGTTAAAGATGAACGAACCACCGTTGATGACACCGCCGCCCGCGCCGATTTTCATTCCACGGGTTGCCTTGATAATGCCCGTGCCATTCCCCTGGATCATTGCTCCGTTGTCAATGAAGAGTTGGTCATCGACAAAAGTGTCGGGGGCCTGACCGAGCGAATCGTCGCGCGGGAACTGAAGGTTACCGCCGAGTACCCTCGTCTTGCCTTTGTATGTGTTGCCGGGCCCAAACCGTAAGAACCCTGGCCCAGTTTTGGTCAGACCACCATCGCCAGAGAACATCGATCCAGTCGTCGGCTCCGCGCCAACTTGCCAAATCAGGATCTCGTAAGGATTGGGGACGTCGATCGTGCCCCCGCCCAATCCGAGCACGACGCCACGGTTTGTGCTCACCGTCGTCACGCTGGACTGGGTCGTGGTAAACGTCGTCGATCCGCTCCATCGCAAGCCGCCGCCATCGAGCGTGATCATGTCGTCGAGGCGGTTAGTGGCCGTTGGTAAACTGTTGAAACTGGAGAAATCGAAGATCCCACCTGTTACCTTGATCCGGTCGTATGTGCTTGCGAGCAGTCCTGTCGAGTTTGCGCCACCGGTCAGTGGGTTGATTTTGAAAGTGCCCGTCCCGGCCTTCACGAACGTCCCGCCGCCAGTGAAGATTCCGCGGTAAACCGTGTCGGTGTTTTGATTGACTGTCAGCGTCCCCGTGCCAAGGTCTACTACGGCGTATGAGTTGTCGCTCGCCAACGACGTCACATGCTGCGACGTGCCGTTCAACTGCAGCGTCGCGCGGTTTGAGTTGGCATCCGCCGGATAAGAGCCAGTAAACGTCACCGACGTCGTTGTTGGCAGCCGATCGTCCGCGCCTATGACCGAGAGCTTGCCCGCGCCGATGTATGTCGGGCCTGCGTAAGTGCCGGGTGCAGCGAGTTCCAACGTTCCAAGGCCGAATTTCGTCAGACCGCCGCTTCCGGTCACCGAGAGCGGCGTGGTCATCGACGCCTTGAATGTGTTGCGAACATAGACGGCGGCATCGGTACCGTTAAACGTCACGCCTGCGTTCGAAAACGTTCCGTCGCCATTGACGATCAATCCTGCCGCACCCGTCCCGTCGCCGATCGTTAAGGTTCCCGAACCATTTACACCAACCTCTGTGTTTAATGCGTAAACAGTTCGGTTGTTCAAGAGCGTCTGAACTGTTGTCACCTTTACGACGTCGGTGGGCCCGGCCGTAGTCAGCTCGCTGCTGCTGTAAATCGCCGGTTTAAATCCATCAACCAGATCGTACGTCAGGTAATCGCCCGTCGAGCTGCCGCCGGAGTTCCACGCGACGATCGACGGCGAAACAATGCCGTTCGTCACCGTCACTCCGCCCCCCACTCGAATGTTGGTGCGAGCTGTTCCAGTGTTGCCGGTGTTCCCCAGGTCGGCTAAACCGCCGAATGGGATGATCGTGAGGGTACCCCCAGGCGCGCGCGTCAGAGTCGAACTTGCCGCCGCGACGCTGCCGATTTGCAACGTGGCGCCGGTCGCGCTGGCCGTCGTCTGCGTCTCCAGACCCGCTCCCGGGCCATACGTGAATGTCGAGCCGGTCCCACCCGCAACGACGTATAACGGATCGCTTGCGCCCGATGCGAGCACAATCTCCGCCTGGGTATAGACCGAGCCGGTGCCAAACGGGGTACCGCCCGCCGATGTTGAAACGGTGCCATCGAGTATCCGCATGCCGCCGGAGAAGTCGTTACTCGCGTTGCCCAGTGAGAGTCGCCCGCCCCCTGTCTTGGTGAGTTGCCCCGGGCCTGTGAACTTGCCGGTAAACGAGTTCGTCGTGTTGGCCACGTTCGTGGCAGTCGAGATATTGTTCAGCGTCTGAATCGTGCCCCCTGCTGCGGTGATCGTGAACGCGCGCGTGGAAGTGAGCGACGAAGTCTCTAGATTCGAGAGCGTCCCACCGTCAAGCGTTACACCCCCCGATGCGCCCAACCGGTTGTCCAGCGATGGGATCAGGATACCTTCTCGGATAATGGTCCCACCGGTGTACGTGCCGGCTGTGGTGGCCAGTTGCTGGATTCCCTTACCCACTTTAATCACCTGTGTTCCCACCCCATTGATCGCACCATTGTATTGAGTGTTGAAGGTGTCCGAGCCGAGCGTAATCCTAAATCCATTGCCGTCGATGATTGCAGTGCCAACACTCGATCCGATCGCGCCGATCCGTTCGTTGGATGCAAGCCGAAGCGTCGAGTTGGCTGAAATGAATACGTCGGACAAATCGCCGATTGCCGATCCGCCACTGACCACCAGGGTCCCCGCCTGGACGCCGACGCGCCCATTGAACGTATTGGCTCCGCTGAGGGTCAACGTACCGGTACCAGCCTTGAAGAACTGCCCCCCGTCGCCCAGAATCGATCCCGAAAACTCCGTGGTCGTATTGTCCCCGCCAGCGGTAAACTGTGATCCGGTAGTCGTCCCAAGACCTGGTAACGTGCCGAGCTTTACCGTGCCCGCGCCAGCGATGGAGCCGATCGTGTCGTTGATCGCCTTAAAGTCGAAGGTCGCCCCTGCGGCGACGGTAACCGCGGAAAACGCGGTACCAGTTCCAATGGGAGGGATGTCGGCAGAGGCGCCAAGGAACTGCAGCGTCCCCTCGTTGATGTTGACCGGGCCGCCTAGGATCGCGGCGCGGTAGATGCCAAACGTCCCGCCCCCCATCTTAGTCAGACCACCCGAGCCCCCCGCGCTCGGTAAAAGATCCAGTCGCGCACCCGTCGCAACTTTGATCGTGCTTGGACTGAGGGACCAGGTGAACCCGCCACTCCCTAGGTTCTGAAGGAAGTAATTCCCGGACCGAACGTCAATCCCCCCCACGTTGACGGCATCGGTAAGTGCGATCGTCCCACCCGGGCCGGTGAATACGGCGTTCGAATCCCCCTGCCATGGACCGAAGGTCGCGTCGGCCGCCGAAGACGATGCCCAAACCGGCAGGCTGTTATCCCACTGGCCCGATCCCGCCGACAGCGGCGCGAGCCCGTCGCTGTCGAAGAAAAGGTCGCCTGCGCGCACGCCTCCCGCCGCCAGCATCTGCATCGCCATTGCAAACGCAATTCCGTGTACCACCCTTTTGCCCCCCCCAGCGCCTCGAAGAATTCCCAGTCGCCCCAACTGGCGACCGG
>JAQGHM010000128.1 GCA_028291615.1 Phycisphaerales bacterium
TCGAAGCCTTCGTTAGCGACACCTCCGCCAATGCTTACGAAAAGGTCGTCGATCGCCTTCTCGCCTCCCCCCAATACGGCGAGCACCGCGCCCGATACTGGCTCGACGCCGCCCGCTACGCCGACACCCACGGCCTCCACTTCGACAACGAACGCTCCATGTGGCCCTACCGCGAGTGGGTCATCAAATCCCTCAACGCCAACATGCCCTTCGACCGCTTTACAATAGAACAACTCGCCGGCGACCTCCTCCCCAACCGCACCATCGAGCAACAGATCGCCTCCGGCTTCAACCGGTGCAACGAAACCACCAACGAAGGCGGCACCATCCTCGAGGAAAACCTCGTCTCCTACACCCGCGACCGCACCGAAACCAGCGCCCGCGTCTGGCTGGGCCTGACCTATAACTGCGCCGTCTGCCACGACCACAAGTTTGATCCAATAAGCCAAAAGGATTTCTATTCTCTCTCAGCCTTCTTCAACAATTCAACGATGGGCGCCCTCGACGGCAACATCAAAGACACGCCCCCCGTCGCCATCCTTCCCGCCGCCGCTGACCGCGCCCGCTGGGAGCAATTAACCGCCCAGCTTTCCGGCGTTCGCAAGCAAATCGATCAGCGCCGCCTAGCCGCCCGCCCCGAGTTCGACCAGTGGCTCGCCGCAGCCGACCCCCAAGCCGTCCGCGCCGCCATCCCCACCGCTGGCCTGCTCGTCCACGCCCCCCTGGACGACGGCAAGGGCAAGACCACCAAGGTCTCAGTCGATGGCGAAGATCGCGACGTCCCCCTGACCGCCACCGCTCAGTGGAAGGCCGGCCAGATCGCTGCCAAAGCGCCCTTCGCCTCCGAAATGGGCATCGCCGAGATCTCCGACGCCGGCGATTTTGGCCAGAAGCAATCCTTCACCGCCGCCGCCTGGGCCAAGATCCCCGTCCGCACCACCGGCGCAGTCGTCGCCCGCATGGACGAAAAGGACAATTATCGCGGCTGGGACCTCTGGATCGAGAACGACCGCCTGGCCTCCCACATCATCCACCGCTGGCAGGAGAACGCGATCAAAGTCGTTTCCACCAAAACCCTCGACTCCAAGCAGTGGCACCATCTCTGCGTCACCTACGACGGCACCGGCAAAGCAGCCGGCGTCAAGCTCTACGTCGACGGCGAACCCCAGGCGACGAAGGTAGACCAGGACTCCCTCAACGGCACCTTGAAGACAAAGGTCCCCTTCAGAATCGGCCAGCGCTCCGTCGCCCAGGGCATCAAAGGCCTGAGCGTCCAGGACGTCCGCCTCTACGAAGGAGCCCTCGCCCCCGGCGCAGTCCGCCAACTCGCCCGCTCCACGCGCGTCGCCGCGGTCGTTTCCAAGCCCGCCGACAACCGCACCGAACCTGAAAAGAAAGACCTCTACGAATGGTGGCTCGGCGCCAGCGATCCAAAAACGATCGAGCTCGCCGCCCAGATCCTCCCCTTCGAAAAAGAAGAAGCCGAGATCAAATCCCGCGGCGCAGCCACGCTGGTCATGGAAGAAAAAACCGAACCCGCCGCCGCCTTCGTCCTCTATCGCGGCGAATACGACAAGCGCCGCGACCCGGTCACCGCCGCCACACCCGGCGCATTGCCTCCATTCCCCGAGAACGCCCCGCACAATCGTCTCGGCCTAGCGCATTGGCTCCTCCGCCCCGAAAACCCGCTCACTGCGCGCGTGACCGTTAACCGCTTCTGGCAGGAACTCTTTGGCGCTGGAATAGTGAAGACCTCCGAAGACTTCGGCCTCATGGGCGAAGCGCCCAGCCACCCAGAGCTCCTGGATTGGCTCGCCGTCGATTTCCGCGAATCGGGCTGGGACATGAAGCGCTTCTTCAAGCTAGTCGTGATGTCCAACGCCTACCGTCAGGCCGCCACCGTCACCCTCGAGAAAATCGCCGCCGACCCCGAAAACCGCCTCCTCTCCCGCGGCCCGCGCTACCGCCTCGACGCCGAAACCCTCCGTGACAACGCACTCGCCGCCAGTGGCCTACTCGTCCAGAAAATCGGCGGCCCCAGCGTCAAACCGTACCAGCCCTCAGGCGTATGGGAAGCCGTCGCCATGCCCGAAAGCAACACGCGAAACTACAAACCCGACACCGGCGAAGGCCTCTACCGCCGCAGCATGTACACCTTCTGGAAACGCGCCGCCCCACCCGCCTCAATGGAAATCCTAAACGCCCCCACCCGCGAAACCTGCACCGTCCGCCGCGATCGCACCGACACGCCCCTGCAAGCCCTGGTGACCCTCAACGATCCCCAATTCGTCGAAGCCGCCCGAAACCTCGCCCAGGTAACCCTCAAAGCAGGCGGCGACGCAGATCAACAACTAGACGTCGCCACGCGCCGCCTCCTGGCCCGCCCCTTCCGCCCCGAAGAAACCGCAGTAGCCAAAGCAGCCCTCGAAGACCTGCGCACCTATTACACCGCCCACATAGACGACGCGAAAAAGCTCCTGGCCGTAGGCGAATCCAAACCCGACCCCACCCTGAACCCCGCCGACCACGCCGCCTGGACCATGCTGATCAACCAATTGATGAACCTTGACGAAGTCCTGAACAAGTGAAGAAACAACGGTCATCCTGAGGGAGTTTCAACGACCGAAGGAACTGCACGGAAGTCGAAGCCATTTTACTTCCAGCCAGATCCTTCGGAGTAACTCAGGATGACGGTATGACGAGTGCCGTCGTTTGAGGAACCACCATGAACCCCTTCCAAGACTACATCCGCTACGAAACCCGCCGCCAATTCCTAACCCGCGGCAAAAACGCCTTGGGCACCGCCGCCCTAGCCTCCCTCCTCGGCAGCGCCTCCACCGCCCGCGCCGCCACCCAATCGTCAATCGGCAATTCTCAATCGGCAATTCGCAACCTCCTCCCCCACTTCGCCCCCAAAGCCAAAAACGTCATCTACCTCCACATGGTCGGCGGCCCCTCCCAGATGGACCTCTACGACTACAAGCCCGAAATGCAGGCCTACTACGACAAGGACCTTCCCGAATCCATCCGCAAAGGCCAGCGCCTCACCACCATGACCTCCGGCCAGGCCCGCTTCCCCATCGCCCCCTCCAAGTACAAGTTTGCCCAGCACGGCAAGTCCGGCATGTGGGTCTCCGAGCTGCTCCCCTACACGTCGCGCATGGTCGACGACATGTGCTTCATCCGCAGCATGAACACCGAAGCCATTAACCACGAACCCGCCATCTGCGCCATGCAGACCGGCAACCAGATCACCGGCCGGCCCTGCATCGGCTCATGGGTCTCCTACGGCCTCGGGTCCCTCAACAACAGCCTCCCCACCTTCGTCGTCCTCGTCGCACGCCCCAGCAACACCGAGCAGATCCAGGCCATCTCCGCCCGCCTCTGGAGCTCCGGCTACCTCAGCGGCGAACACGCCGGCGTCGCCTTCCGCAGCGCGGGCGACCCCATCCTCCACATCAACAACCCGCCCGGCGTCCCCACCGACGTCCGCCGCCGCGGCCTCGACGCCCTCCGCCAACTCAACGAGATGAATTTCAACCTCGTCGGCGACCCCGAAACTCACACCCGCATCCAGCAGTACGAGCTCGCCTTCCGCATGCAGGCCAGCGTCCCCGACCTCACCAACATCGCCAGCGAGCCCGCCTCCACCTACCAACTCTACGGCGAAGAAGCCAAGAAGCCCGGCTCCTTCGCCTACACCGCGCTCCTGGCCCGCCGCATGGTCGAGCGAGGCGTCCGCTTCGTCCAAATCTACCTCAACAACTGGGACACCCACTCCAACGTCGCCGGCCGCCTCCCCTCCCAGTGCAAGGACGTAGACCAAGCCTGCTGGGGCCTGATCCAGGACCTCAAGATGCGCGGCATGCTCGACGACACCCTAATCATCTGGGGCGGCGAGTTCGGCCGCACCATCTACTCCCAGGGCGGCCTGACCAAGGAAAACTACGGCCGCGACCACCACCCCAGATGCTTCACCATGTGGATGGCCGGCGGCGGCACTAAGCCAGGCACCATCTACGGCCAAACCGACGAATTCTCCTACAACATCGTCGCCGACCCAGTCCACGTCCACGACTTCCACGCCACCATCCTCCACCTCCTCGGCATCGACCACGAACGCTTCACCTACAAATTCCAAGGCCTCGACCAACGCCTCACAGGCGTAGAACCGGCAAAGGTGATTAAGGCGCTGCTTGCGTGATGATCGATAGTGCAACCATCGCACTACCGATTAATAAATGGTGGGGTAGACATTCTTGTCTGCCCTTGCCTCCCTGTCTTTAGTCTCCTTAACCAACGTATCCCCGCTCCCCCATCCCCGCCATCACCAGCACCACCTGATGCGGCGTCGCCTCCCACGCAAACGCCACCTCCGCCTCACTCAACCCCTCCCCCAGCAGCACCACCTCATCCCCCATCCGATCCCCCTCATCCAGCGTCACATAAGCCGACTGCATCCCAATCTCCGTAATCCGCTGCCGCTGCCCGTTCACCATCACCGGCCCAAGCCGCAGCCCGTGCGAATACCCCGCTAGAATCACCCCATGAAACCCGCTCTCGCTCCGCCACCCCCCATACCCGATCGCCCCCGCCGACCGCCGCACATCCGCCAGCCGCGCGCTCGTCCGCACCGCCCCCCGATAAAGCGCCAGCCCCGGCCGCACCGCATCAAGCCGCGCCTCCGGCTCTTCCAGCAGCCCCGTCGCAGCAGCATGAAGCCGAACGGTCCGCCCCGCCGTCGCCTCGCGCAACCGCCGCACATGCTCCACCCGCGTCGCATGCGTAAACGCTTCATCAATCCCACCCGCCTCCATCACCGCCCCCACATCCGCCGCCGCACAAGCAAACCGCTGCATCCCCGTATCCACGCAAAGCACCGGCGACGCACCCGCCAGCGCCAGCGCCTGCGCCACCGTCGAAACCGCCGGCCGAACATGCGCCGCCAACCACCGCCCCACATCCAGCGTAGAAGGCGGCCCCAGCGCAATCGCCGGCTTGCCCGTCAATTCCCACAACCCCACCGCCTCCGCCTCTTCAAGCGCAAACACGCAAAATCCCGCCACCCCATCCACCCCCGCCAGCGCCGCCGCAACCCGCCCCGCCCCCAGCCCATACGCATCCGCCTTGATCGTCGCCCAGACCGGCACCCCCACCCGCGCCGCGACCTCTTCCGCATTCTGCCGCACCCGCGAAAGGTCGATCGTCACATTCACATGAGGCGAAGTCATCCGTGCGATTGAATCGAAACCGCGGCGCGACGTCAAATGCGTTCTTAACAGAACCCTCGCCTCCCTCTTATTCTTGCCCCCTACTCTGCCCCCATGCTGATTCGAACCCCGTCGCTCGCCGTCGCGATGATCCTCGCATTTCTTCTCTGCGCCCTCTGCGTCGTCGCAACGCGAGCCGACAGCACGCGCGAGGCCACCACGCAATCAACCACCCAGCCCACCCCGCCCCGGCCGGCCAAGCCCGCCACCCGCCCCGTCCGCCAAATCAACCGCGTCCTCCTCATCAGCGTCGATGGCCTCCGCCCCGACCTCCTCGCCCGCGCCTACGCCCCCAACGTCCGCGGCCTCATGAACGCCGGCAGCTTCACCCTCTGGGCACGCACCACCGCCGCCGCCGTCACCCTCCCCTCCCACGTCTCCATGCTCACCGGCGTCACCCCCGCCAAACATCAGATCGCCTGGAACACCGATCTCCCCCTCGCCAAACCCGTCTACCCCAAAGGCAGAACCCTCTTCGACATCGCCAAGTCCTACGGCTACTCCACCGCCATGGTCGCCGGCAAATCCAAGTTCGAAATCTTCGAACGCCCCAACTCGATCGACTGGTGCTGGGTCTCACCCAAAGAAGCGTCCCCCACCACCAAGCCCTCAAAAAAGTTTAGCGGCATGCCCGAAGGGCCGCTCTCCACCCCCGCCGATGAAGAATGGCCCGACGATTCCACAAAAGCCAAAAAGGAAAAGCTCTCCGACGCCATCGTCGCCGAGCAAGCCGTCCAGATCATCCATGATCACCGCCCCGACGTCCTCTTCGTCCACTTCCCCCACGTCGATAACGTCGGCCACATGTCCGGCTGGGGAACCCCCGAGCAGATCGACGCCGTCGAAGAAGCCGACGCCGCCGTCGGCTCCGTCCTCCGCGCCATCTCCGACGCCGGCCTAATGGAATCAACGCTCATCATCCTCACCGCCGACCACGGCGGCGCAGGCCGAGGTCACGGCGCAGACGACCCCCGCAGCCGCCACATCCCCTGGATCGCCGCCGGCCCCGGCATCCGCCGAAACTTCGACCTCACCCGCTACCCCGAACTCACTCTCAACACCGAAGACACCTTCGCCACCGCCTGCTACTTCCTCGGCATGACGCCTTCATCCAGAATCGACGGCAAACCCGTCCGAGAAATCCTCCGCCTCGACGAACTCCTCCAAGCCGGCCGCTAACCCCAACCGTTTAGCCGGCCCGCTTGCGGGCCGTGTCCAAACGCAATGTTCCCCAATCAAGCGCAGAGTCTAACGCCTGCGCGGATCCTCACTCGTATCAATCCATAGCCGATCCCCCGCGATATCCTCCCACCGATACAGCTTGAAGTTCTGATGCCCACCCTTCTTCGACCCGTCCTGCACGATCAGAAACCCCTTCGGAAACGCCGTCGAAGTCGGCCGATTCGTCACCGCGATGCCATCCGTATCGCTGACGTCATCGATCGCCCCGCCCCTTGGATCAATCGTGCAAACAAAGCCGTTATCACCCTCGCGGGCGTAAACCTTAAACGTGTTGTTCCCCTGGCTCGACGCAATCAGATACCCCTTGCCGCCCGCCGCGCAGTAAAGCGTCAGCCCTTCCACATCCGCAGCCAACCCATGCTCGCCAACCTTGGCGATCAACTTCCCCGCGCTCCCGCCGTCGGGCTCAGCCGAGAATCTCCAGATCCCCACGCGCTCCTCAGCCACGTAAAGCGCACCCGCCTCATCGTCGCAGACGGTCCCCTCCGTTATCGATTTCAGCTTAAAGGCGCGCACCTTCGTTCCAGCGATCGTGTCGCCCGCCGCCGTTAGTTCGTATTGCTCCTGCGCGCCATTCTTGTTGTTAACAAAGGCATAGAACTTGCCCGACTTGCGGCTGTGATAAACGCAAGATCCATAAGGCTCGCTGTGTCCAAAAACCGGGATGAAACCGCCCGCCGTAACATCGCCAAGCCGCCGCGTCTCCGCATCGATCCGCCAGACCTTCAACCCCAGCGACTTCGAATCGCGACACCCCGCGACCGCAAGGTCCGCGCGCCCCGCCCCCAGCGGAAAGTCATACACGACGTCCACGTTGTTAGGCCGCGCCCCGTCCGAAACGATCTGCACCTGCCGCCCATCCATCCCATACGAAATCAACCCACCCTGCTTGTCCGTCCCCAGGATCAGCGATTTACCCGGATCAGTCGGATGCACCCAGATCGCCGGATCGTCCGCCGAATCCCCCTCATGCGGAACAGGCGTAGTCTCCACAATCGCCAGTGGCGTCACGACGGGCCCGCCGTCCGCAGGCGACCCGCGCGGTGCCGCCAGCGCGAACGCAAGCAAACCGAAAACCACCATCAGCCCGCACGATACCCAGGAGATTCGCCGAATCTTCACCGCCAAATCGTAACCGATATCGCGCACCCCGGGAGGGCAGGGCTCGACTGGACGGAGCTCGCCGAAGTCCACCTAAACCGGTCGGGTCACTCCGTCACCCCAAGCGAGTGCTGCGACGTAACATTGACCACGCCGGGTTCGGAGCATCAAGCGACGACCCGGATGCGAACGCACGACGCGTCCCCTCCTTGATTTCTCCCCCCCGCTAGACGACACTCCCCCCCTCTATTTCCAGCGAAAACCCGTCTCCCGCACCCCACGAAGGAACGACCATGCCTGCCTACGACCCCGATCCCAAGATGAAGTTCACCTTCGGCCTCTGGACCATCGCCAACCCCGGCCGCGACCCCTTCGGCGGCCCCACCCGCGAGACCATCTCCCCCGTGGACGTCGCCAACATCCTCGGCGAAGCCGGCGCCTACGGCATCAATTTCCACGACAACGACCTGATCCCCATCGACGCCTCCCCCGCCCAAGCCGACACCATTAAAAAAGACTTCAAAAAAGCCCTGAAGCAAAACGGCTTGGTCGTCCCCATGGCAACCACCAACCTCTTCTCCGACCCCGTCTTCAAAGATGGCGCCTTCACCTCCAACAACGCTAAAATCCGCGCCTACGCCATCCAGAAAACCATGCGCGCCATGGACCTCGGCGCTGAGTTCGGCGCAAAAATCTACGTCTTCTGGGGCGGCCGCGAAGGCGCTGAATCCGACGCCACCAAAAACCCCATCGACGCCATCAAACGCTTCCGCGAAGCCATCAACTTCCTCTGCAATTACTCCATTGAGCAAAAGTACGGCTACAAGTTCGCCTTCGAAGCCAAGCCCAACGAACCCCGCGGCCACATCTACTTCGCCGTCACCGGCTCCTACCTCGCACTAATCCCCACGCTGGACTACCCCGACATGTGCGGCGTCAACCCCGAGTTCGCGCACGAGACCATGGCCGGCCTCAACTTCGTCCACCACGTCGCCCAGGCCCTGGAAATGAAAAAGCTCTTCCACATCGACTTAAACGATCAGGAAATGGGCCGCTACGACCAGGACTTCCGCTTCGGCTCCGTCAGCTACAAAGCCGCCTTCCACTTAGTCAAGCTCCTCGAAGACTACAACTACAACGGCCCCAGACACTTCGACTCCCACGCCTACCGCCAGTCCGACTACCAGGACGTGAAAGAGTTCGCCAAAGGCTCCATGCGCACCTACATGATCCTCAAGGAAAAAGCCGCCAAGTGGAACGCCGACAAGGAAATCCAAGCCCTAAGAAATGAAATCAACCTGGGCGACCCCAACCTCGAAAAACTCACCAAAAAGTACAACTCCGGCAACGCCAAAAAGCTCCTCGAAGCCCCATTAGACCGCACCGACCTAGCCAACGCCCGCCTCCCCTACGAGCGCCTCGACCAACTAACCGCCGAAGTAATCCTAGGCACCCGCTAACAGATAACAGGTGGCACGGGCGTCCCGCCCGTGAAGGTAGCGTACTCGCGACGCATTGAGTGTACTTCACTCAAAAAGCAAGAGCGAACCGATCTTCAATTCGACCCGCGCGCCGTACCGGCGCCCGCGAAACGCTCGAATTCGTCTGCTTCACGTTCCGCTATCCCCTGCCACAACCCGCCAGTAGGATTGGCGATACGTCCCGTGCCCCCGCGCCTGGCGACGAAATGCGATTTGGCGGAGGGCGCGGAGAATTGAAGTGATGGTCAATCGACGCCGATTACAGATCTTCATCGCGACCCTCTCCCTCCTGCTGTCCATTGCGACGCTGGTACTGTGGATGCGCAGCCTCACTACGGCGGATCAACTCAACTATTCGTATCCAATTAGCGCCAACAATCGTTATGCGCGGACCGATTGGTCGGTCCTCTCCGGGTACGGCTTCTTGTCGATCACAAAGGCACGAATGCTCCCGAAGGACGATGCCACGGCAGACTGGCTGAAACAGCTCGATTACCTCAGTGGATATGGTTGGTCATTTGGTGTTGTCGATGGTTATGAGATGAGTTGGGAGGGATTTGCTTCCGGGCTGGATCGCATCGGATTCTCGTCGGGCTCCGACCCTCGTAAGGTGACGAGGCAGTGGAAGTCGATTGAAATTCCGGATTGGCTCCTGCTGTTGGTGGTTTCAATTCCGGTGCAAGTGGTCGTCGTCCGCACCGTTCGAGTGAGGCGCGCGCACAAGCGAAGAGGCTTCCCGCTCGATCCCGTCGCAACCGCGCAAGGGCGGCCAACTAACGACGATGCATGAACGACGCGTCGAAGACGAGCGACGAAAATCGGGACGGGTACGATTTCCCCTGCACCGCTCAAAAATGCGCAATCAGGACCCTCCGCGCGCACCTCCCCCAAACAAAAAACCCGCCCAAAATCCCTCAAAAACAACTCCAAAACCCGCCTTTTCCAAAACTGCTGCGCCAACGAGGTCCCAGCCGCACACCGCCCTCAGTACCTATAGAGGCTCGATATGCGCACGTACAAAGATCCCAATCACCCTTCCCCCCGATGCACGAAAATGCACGCGGTTGCACGGCGTTTTCAAATCGTCGCCTCCCGCAACGACGCGCGCCAAACCCTGCCAACGCGCGCCATCACCTGCCAAACCACGCCATCCAGCGCGCCCGTGCAAAACGAACCCAGACTTGCCCCTCTGTGTCTCCGCGTCTCTGTGTCACATTCCCCAACCGTCCCTGGCGCGCCGGTGCAAAACGAACCCACCGCACCGCGCCCGATACCACCCTCCCGCCCGCCCCGTTAGAATGACCGCCATGCAAACCAAACCCCTCATCCTCCTCCTGGCATTGCTCGCAACCCTCTCCCTGCGCTCCCCCGCTCAGGACGCCGCCAAGCCTCAGCCCATCCCCCTCTGGCCCGGCGTCGCGCCCGGCGAAAAAGGCGACATCGGTGAAGAAAAAGACACCACCAAGCCCGACCCCAAAATCCCGCCCGAAAAATACGTCACGCGCATCGGCAACGTCTCCAAACCCGCCCTCACCGTCTTCCGCCCGCCCGCCGACAAGGCCACCGGCGCAGCCGTCGTCGTCTGTCCCGGTGGCGGCTACAACATCCTCGCCTATGACCTCGAAGGCACCGAAATCTGTAACTGGCTCAACGCCAACGGCGTCACCGGCGTCCTCCTCAAGTACCGCGTCCCGACCCGCAAAGGCCTCGAACGCTACACCGCGCCTCTGCAAGACGTCCAGCGCGCCATCGGCATGATCCGCCAGAATGCCGCTGAGTGGGGCATCGATCCCAAGCGCGTCGGCGTCCTCGGCTTCTCCGCCGGCGGACACCTCGCCGCCGCTGTCAGCACCAACTACGCCACCCGTACCTACCCCGAGGTGGACGACGCCGACAAGCAGAGCTGCCGCCCCGATTTTACGGTGCTGATTTATCCCGCCTACCTCACCGCCAAGGACGACCTCACCAAGCTCGCCCCCGAGATCAAGGTCACCAAGGAAACCCCGCCCGCCTTCATCGTCCAGACCCAGGACGACGGCGTGAAAGTAGAAAACGCCTACACCTATGCACTGGCCCTCAAGAACGTCAAGGTCCCCGCTGAACTGCACGTCTACGCCACCGGCGGTCACGGTTACGGTCTGCGCCCCGCCGGCCACACCGTAACAACCTGGCCCGCGCGAGCCGCCGAATGGATGGCGTCGATGGGGTGGTTAAAGCAGCACTAAAACCTGTCGGCGAGTGATCGGGCCGCGGTCAAGCGCGTAAGCGCCAACGCCAGTTGCTGAAAGATGATCGGGATGCTGACATTCGCATCGAGATAATCGTCAGCCCGCGCGATCGATTCGATGGCCGTGCAGGCAAGATCGAGATCGCCAGCGTCATCAGATTCCTTAAGGAGCCGGCGGAACCGCTGGGCAGCCAGGCGCAGGTAAAGCGAAAGCGCCTCGCGCTTGGCTTGATCGAGACTCGTGTTCTCATCATGCTCGACCTGCTTCTTGGCATAGGCTTCGGCGGCGGTTTTGAAGAAGTCGGCGAGGTTGTCAGGCGGATGGCCGGCAAGGAGGTCATTGAGGTGCTGATGAAGCTGGCGCGCAAAGGGGATCACGCCATCTTCGATCCACTTTAGCGCAGTGCCAAGAGATCCTTCAGCCAGATCAGCGGCTTGCTCGGCGGTGGCGGGATCGATGTTTCGATCGTGGAGTTCTTTAGCGACCAGGGCCGGTTCAAGCGCGTGAAAACGGACGGTTTGCGTCCGGCTGCGAATCGTGGGAAGGAGGGATTCGGGTTGGTCGGAAAGGAGAATAATCAGCGTGCGGCCGAACGGCTCTTCAAGCGTCTTGAGCAGGCTGTTCTGCGCCGCGGCGTTCATCAGCTCGGCTTCTTCAATGACGAAGACCTTGCCGTGGTTGAGCGCCGGCTTGAGGTTCGCCGGGGCGACCAGGTACTGGCGGATGACGTCGATGGAAAGATCCTTGGCCGCAGCGTCCTTCTTCTCGATCCGCCGAAGCTGCCGATAAACGTTCGCGAAATCGGGGTGATTATCAGCCGCCATGAGCCGGCACGACTCGCACTTGCCGCAAGGCGTAACGCCGGTCGGATTCGGGCAAAGATAAAGCGCCGCCAGCGCGCGAGCGGTGGTGGCTTTGCCGACGCCCGGCGGTCCGGCAAACACCAAGCCATGCGGCAAACGATCCGATTGGTAAGCGCGCGTCAGCCACGAGATCGCAGCGTCCTGACCGAGGACGGATGAAAATGTGGGGAACTTATCCATCATCCTTGCTTTAGCAATGGCCTGACGGCGGACCAGATGTCTTCATGTACGGCATCGATGTCGCGGTTGGCGTTGACGATCTTGTACTGCCGCGGATCGGCGGCGGCCTGGGAGAGGTAGTTCCTGCGAACCTGTTCGTGATAATCCATCGGCCGCTGCTCGATGCGGTCCTTCGCGCGGCGGACGCGGGCCATGCTCGATTCCACGGGCATGTCGAGGATAAGCGTGAGGTCGGGCCAGCGGTTCTTAATCGCGATGTTGGCGACGGTGCGGATGTCGTCAGCCGTCAACCCGTCGCCGCTAAGCTGGTAGGCGAGCGTGCTGGAGACGAAGCGGTCGGAGATTACGGTCTTACCTTCGGCCAATGCGGGGAGGATCGATTCGGACATCATCTGGGCGCGGGCGGCCATATAGAGGAGCATCTCGCAGCGCATGGCCATCTCGTCGTGATCGGGGTTGAGGAGGATGGCGCGGATCTGCTCGCCGATGCGCGTGGTGCCGGGGTCGCGGACGAGGAGGACGGATTGCCCGAGGGATTCGAGACGCTGGCGAAGGCGGGCGACCTGGGTGGTCTTGCCGCTGCCCTCGGAGCCGTCGAAGACGATGAAAAGGCCGGTGGGAGGGGTCGGAGGCATAGTCGTGGGCATGTTAATGGGGAAAGGCAAAAGGCAAAAGGCAAAGGGCAAAAGTTAAAGGCGCGGGCGTCGTCGCGATTCCGTATCTTGACCGTGCGGCGCGGCACTCCTACATTCGCGGGGATGCAAGAAGCTTCGGCGATCAAAGCGGAGTTTGCGCGGGCGTTCGGCGACGGCGGGCGCGTGCACGTGATCCGCGCGCCGGGACGGGTGAACCTGATCGGCGAGCATACGGATTACAACGACGGCTTCGTCTGCCCGATGGCGATCGAAGCCGAAGTACGGGTCGTTTGCCGGGCGCGGCAGGACGGGGCGGTGCGGCTTGCATCGACCGCGTTTCCGGGAGAAATCGCCGAGTTTTCGGTCGAGAAGAAAATCGAGAAGGGAAAGCCCGCGTGGACGAACTATATCCGCGGCGTCGCGGCGGAACTTGTCGGCGCCGGCATCCCGCTGACGGGTATGGACGCGCTGATCGACAACACGCTGCCGGTCGGGGGCGGGTTGTCGAGCAGCGCGGCGATCGAGGTGGGGACGGGGCTGGCGTTTTTGACGCTCGCCGGGGTCGAGATGGATCGCGATCGCCTAGCGCTGATCTGCCAGAAGGCCGAGCACGAGTTCGCGGGCGTGCCGGTGGGGATCATGGATCAGATGATCGTGGCCACCGGCCGGCAGGGGTTTGCGACGCAGTACGATTGCCGGAGCGGCGCTCGGCAGTTCGTTAAGATCAATCCCGACGACCTGCGCGTGGTGATCGTGAACAGCTTGGTCAAGCACGAACTGACCGGCGGCGAGTACGCCAAGCGGCGGAAGCAGTGCGAGGAGGGCGTGGCGTATTTTCAAAAGCTCTCGCCCGGAGCGGGCATCCGCGCGTTGCGCGACGTGACGATGAAGATGATCCACGAGGCCCAGGGGAAACTCGAAGCGCTCATCCTGCGGCGTTGCCGGCACGTGGTGAGTGAGAACCAGCGGACGATCGAAGCCGCGACGGCGCTGGCGCAGGACAAATACGAGCGCGCGGGGAAGCTGATGCAGGAGAGCCATGCGTCGCTTCGGGACGACTACGAAGTGAGCTGCGCGGAGCTGGATTTCCTGTCAGTGGAGGCGATGACGGTGAAGGGCGTCTACGGCGCGCGAATGACCGGCGGCGGCTTCGGCGGGTGCATCGTGGCGCTAACGCAGCCGCGGAGCGTGGAAGTATTGGAAGCGCACTTGGTGCGCGTATATCAGGTAAAGTTTGGGAGGAAGCCAACGGCGTTCGCCACCTCGGCGACGGCGGGGGCTAGCGTGGTGGAGTGATCTTTAGCTCGGAGTTTTGACGGCGGTGGGGATAGCCTTAGACTGCCCGCATGACCGCCCCGCTCCGGGATATTCTGCTGAAGCTCTGCCGCCGGGAAGACCTTACTCGGGATGAGGCGCGGGAGGCGTTTGCGCATGTGATGTCGGGGGAGGCGACGGATGCCCAGATCGGCGGTCTACTGGTGGGCTTGGCGGCTAAGGGGACTACCGTTGATGAACTGGTCGGCGCGGCGACCGTGATGCGCGAGAAGGCGGTGGCGATCGAGTGCGATGCTTCGGCGGGGGTGATCATCGACACCTGCGGCACCGGCGGGGACGTGCGCGGGACGTTCAACATCTCCACGGCGGCGGCGATCATCGTGGCGGCGGCAGGGGTGCGGGTGGTGAAGCATGGGAATCGGTCGGCTTCGTCGAAGAGCGGGTCGGCGGACGTGCTGGAGCGGATGGGGGTGAAGCTGGACCTGACGCCGGGGGAATTGAAGAAATGCCTGGAGGCGGCGGGGATTTGTTTTGCGTTTGCGCGGTATCACCATCCGGCGATGAAGTTCGTCGCTAATGCGCGGACGTCGCTGGGGATCCCGACGATCTTTAACGTCCTGGGGCCTCTTACCAATCCGGCGCGGGCGAAGCATCAGTTGCTGGGGGTTTTCTCGGCGGAGCTGACCGATCGGCTGGCAGCGGTGCTGCAGCATCTGGGGAGCGAGCGGGCCTGGGTGGTCAATGCGCATGATGGCCTGGATGAGCTTTCGACGATCGGGCCAACGCGGGTGAGCGAGTTGCGGGATGGGCACATTTCGACGTGGACGCTCGACCCCGCCAAGCTCGGTCTGTCCTACGCGAGGTTGTCGGATCTGCAGGTGTCGAGCGTGGAAGAGGCGGCAGACATGCTGCGGATGGTGATGCAGGGGACGATGGGGCCGATGCGGGACATCGCGCTGCTGAACGCGGCGGCGGGATTGGTCATCGCGGGAAAATGCCGGGATTTGAAGGATGGGCTCGTGGTGGCAGCGGATGCGGTGGATAGCGGTAAGGCGCAGCGGACGCTGGAGGCGCTGGTGCGGGCATCCACGGGATAATTTCATGACTGTTGAATTCGGTTTGCTGGTTTGCACTGCGGCATGAATCCGGCAGAATACGCGCGGCATGACGTCCGCTGGCTCCACCAACCCGTCCGCGCCCACGCGCATCGACCTGCATTGCCATAGTCTGGCGAGCAGTCTCACGGCTGAAACGATCCTTAACGCGATCCACTGCCCGGAGTGCTACAGCGATCCGGCGGAGGTGTATGCGCAGGCCCGGCGGCGGGGGATGGGGCTGGTGACGATCACCGATCACGACACGATCGCTGGGGCGATGACGATCGCGGATCGGGCGGACGTGATCGTCGGCGAAGAACTGACCTGCTGGTTTCCCGAAGATCAGTGCAAGATGCACGTGCTGGTTTACGGGATTACGCCGGACGATCACGCACACTTGCAAGCGGTCGCGAAGGACATTTACGAGGTGGCGCGGTACGTCGAAGAGCGGCAGATCGCACATTCGGTGGCGCATCCGATCTACCGGCAGAACGATCGGCTGGAACGGTGGCACCTGGAGCGGTTGCTGCTGCTTTTCAAGGGGTTTGAGTGTTTGAACGGCGCGCACTCGCCGCTGCACCGCGAGGCGTTCGAGCCGCTGCTGGAGTGGCTTAGCAAAAGCGAGATCGAGAAGCTGTCGGTCAAGCATGACCTGAAGGCGCGTTGGCCGGAGCCGTGGGTGAAGGCGCGGACGGGCGGGAGCGATGATCACGGGTTGTTGAACGTCGGGCGGACGTGGACGGAGTTTCCGCCGGGGACGGTGACGCGCGAGCAGGTGCTGGAGGCGTTGCGGGAAGGGACGTGCCGGCCGGGCGGGGAATCGGGGTCGAGCGCGAAGCTGGCACATACGTTTTACAGCGTGGCGGTGCGTTATTACGGGCGTCACATCATGACGCCGGGGATGAAGGCGAATTTCACGACGTCGCTGCTGCAATCGATCGCGGGGGAAAAGCCGGCGCCGTCGAAGCTACAGATGGCCGGGATGGCGCTGAGGGCGAAGATCAAACGCATCGCCGGCGGGATCGTGCGGCCGTTCGCGCGGCGCAAGAGCGAGGGCGTGACGGACGGCACTACTTTGCTGAAGCGGTTGTTTCTCACGTCGTTCAAGGATCGGCTGGATCAGCATCCGGGGTTGCGGGCGGCACTGGATGCCGGGCTTCCGCCTCTCGGCGAGCACGATGAGATGCTGCGCCTGATCAACGCGGTCAATCGCGACGTGGTGGAAGGGCTGGCGGCGGCGATTAATAAATCGGTCGATGACGCGAGCTTTACGGCGCTGTTCGAGGCGATCGCGGCGATCCTGGCGCAGCAGTTTGTGCTGACGCCTTATTACTTTTCGCTCTTCCATCAGAACAAGGAACGGCACCTGCTGCGGAAGTTGACGGGGCAGCTTCGGCCAGCGGATGAGCGGGGGCTGAAGGTCGGGCTGTTTACCGATACGCTCGATGAGGTGAACGGCGTCGGGCGGTTTTTGCGGGACATGGGCGAGCAATCGGCGCGGCTGGGGCGATCGCTGATCATTCACACATCGTCGAAATCGCCGAAGCATGAGATGGCGTATCGGAAGAATTTCACGCCGCTGATGACGATGCCGCTGCCCTGTTATGCGGAGTTGTCGCTGAGTTTGCCGCCGGTGCTGGAGATTTTGGAGTGGGCGGATCGGCAGCAGTTTGACGTGATTCACGTCAGCACGCCGGGGCCGATGGGGCTGTGCGGCTTGCTGGCGGCGAAAATGCTGCGGGTACCGATCGTCGGGACCTATCACACGGATTTTCCGGCATACGCTGAGAAGCTGACAGGCGACCACCGCGTGAGCAACGGCACGCGGGCGTACATCGAATGGTTCTACCGGCGGCTGGCGGCGGTCTTCTCACGGAGCCGCGCTTATGAGATGAGTTTGCGCGAATTGGGCGTGAGCGGCGACCGCATCGATACGCTGACGCCGGGGGTGGATACGGAGAAATTCAATCCGGCCCGGCGCGACGAACAGGTCTGGCGGCGACTGGGCGTCGCGCAACCGCGGCGGTTGCTCTACTGCGGGCGCGTGAGCATTGAGAAGAACGTTGATCTGCTGGCCGCGGCGTTCGAAAAGCTTTGCGCTACGCGCGAGGACGTTGCGATCATCTTCGCGGGTGAAGGTCCGCATCTCCCGGCTATCAAGCAGCGGCTTGCGAAGCTGCCGGCGCATTTTCCCGGGCCGCAGTCAGACTCGCAGCTCGCGGCGCTTTACGCGTCGAGCGACCTGCTGATTTTCCCATCGACCACCGACACGCTCGGGCAGGTGGTGCTGGAGGCGCAGGCGAGCGGGCTGCCGGCCCTGGTGAGCACGCTGGGCGGGCCGCGCGAGCTGGTCGAGCATGAGGTCAGCGGGCTGGTGATTTCGACGATGGACGCGGCCGCGTGGGCGGGCGCGATCGCGGGGCTGCTGGATGACGCGCCGCGACGGGCGCGCATGTCGGAGGCGGCGGTGCGGCGGATGGGGCGGTATTCGCTACGGAAGACGTTCGACCAGTTCTGGGAGCGGCACTTGCGGGCGGTGCACGGCGCGGAGGGGGATGAAGCAACGGCGGCGGCCGCAAACGAGACGGCCGCGGCAGTGGCGCAGGTCTGACACCGATATGCTGGAGCTGCTCGATATCCGCAAACGCTTTGGCGCGCTGGTGGCGCTTGACGGCGTGAACGTGCGCTTCTCGCCCGGTCGTGTACATGGGCTGCTGGGGGAAAACGGGGCGGGAAAATCGACGCTGATGAATGTCGCTTACGGGATGCTCAAGCCCGATGGCGGGCAGATTCGCATGAACGGCACACCCGTCGTGCTGCGCTCGCCGCGCGAGGCGATCGCCAAGGGCATCGGCATGGTGCATCAGCATTTCATGCTCGCCGGCGCGATGAGCGTGCTGGACAACGTGCTGCTGGGGGATTGGCGGGCGACGCAGTTTCTTAATCGCAGGCGGGCGGCCGATGAGCTGGCGGCGCTGGCGGAGCGGTTGGGGTGGACGCTCGATCCGCTCGTCCCAGTCGAGCGGCTTTCGGTGGGGCAGCAGCAGCGTGTGGAGATATTAAAGGCGCTGTGGCGCGATGCGCGCCTGTTGATCCTGGACGAGCCGACAGCGGTGCTGACGCCGCCGGAGGTGGAGCAGTTGTTCGGCGCGGTCGAGCGCCTGCGCGATGAGGGGCGAAGTGTCGTGTTCATTAGTCATAAGCTTGGGGAGGTGAAGCGGATCTGCGACGACCTGACGGTATTGCGCCGCGGGCGCGTGGTGTGGGAGGGGGCGGCGGAGGATGTGTCACCTGCGGAACTGGCCAATCACATGATCGGCCGCGACGTTGAAACGGTCACTCGCGCCACGTTTAGCCGCCGCGGCCACGCGACACCGATTCCCGATGACACTTTAGAACAAGCACGATTGAGACTAGACAACGTCACTGCCGCCAACCTCCACGACGTCTCATTTCAAATCTCCCCCGGCGAGATCCTCGGCATAGCGGGCGTCGATGGCAATGGGCAGCAGGAGCTTGCCGCAGTGGTCGTCGGCCTCCGCCCACCGACGCGCGGCCGGGTGCTTTGGCATGGCAGCGACGTCACCGCCATGTCGTTGGAACAGCGCCGGATTCTGGGCTTCGCTCACATCCCCAACGATCGCAAGCGCGAGGCGCTGGTTCCCACCATGTCGGTTACTGAGAACGTGATGCTCAAGGAATATCGCGACCCGCCGATGAGCCGCTTCGGCGTTATCTCCTGGCCCAAGGCGGCCGCGGTCGCGAAACACGTGGTCGATCAGTTCGACGTCCGCGCGCAGTCACTCGACGTCGCCGTCGCCACGCTGAGCGGCGGGAACCAGCAGAAGGTCGTGCTCGCGCGCGAGTTCGCGATCCAGCCGCGGGTCATCGTCGCCATGAACCCCGTTCGCGGACTCGACGTCGCGGCGACGAATTTCGTTTACGAGCAACTCCTCGCCCGCCGTGCCGCCGGGGCGGCCATCCTGCTCATCAGCAGCGAGCTTGACGAGCTGCTCGCCCTCTGCGATCGCATCGGCGTCCTGTACGCCGGCCGGCTTACCATGACCAACTTCCCCGCGACCGGGCGCGAAGCGATCGGACGACTGATGGCGGGGATTGATCTGCCAGCGGAGTCGCGATGAGCGCGATTGCTCCGCCTGCAATGCCAAATCGCACACCCGGGCGGCTGCGCACCGCCATTATGAGCATCGTCGGTTCGCTCGGCTCGGCGGCGATTTGCGTGGCGATTACGGTTGCGCTACTGGCGACACTGCCTGCCACCAATCAGGAGACCGAGCGGCCATACAGTTATGGCGAGAAGGTCCATCTGGTCCTGAAGACCACGTACGATCGCGTGATCCGGCCGCGTTCCCCCGCCGCCCGCGCCGGGTATCGCAACTGGATCCTGACGCTGCAGAGCGCGACTCCAATCTTGCTGACAGGCCTGGCGGTCGCCGCGGCATTCCGGGCAAACGTGCTGAACATCGGAACCCAGGGCCAGTACGTGCTCGGCGCGATCGCCGCCGCGGCGATCGGCATTTACATTCCAGCGGCTCGATGGCTCCTGATCCCGCTGCTGCTCGCCGGGGCGATGGCGGCGGGGGCGCTGTTTGCCGGCATCGCCGCGACGCTGGAGCGCTGGCGAAATGTGCCGGTCGTGCTGAGCACATTACTGCTTAATTTCGTCGCCTTGGAATTCCTGCGTTACATGTTGCAGGGGCCGATGCGCGCGGTCGGCGAAGATGGCCGGCCGCTCGACCCGCAAAGCACGGAGCTTGCGGAATTCGCCCGGCTGCCGCAATTCTTTTCGGATGTTCCCAGGCAGGGCCTGCACCTTGGCTTCGTCATCGCCGTCGCGGCTGCGCTGGTGCTTTGGTTTATCCTTCGTAAGACGACCTTCGGTTTTCGCCTGCGCGTGGTCGGGCAGAATCCGGTTGCCGCGCGGTTTGCCGGGATGAATGCCGCCCGCGTTTCGTTCGCGACACTCGCCCTCTCCGGCGCGCTGGCGGGCCTCGCGGGCGGCGTCCAGATCGCGGGGACCACATACGTCCTCTACCCCGACGTCGGCACCGACGGCCTCGGTTTTACCGGCATCGCCGTCGCATTGCTCGCACGCCTTTCGCCGATCGGGGTCATTTTCTCCGCGATCTTCTTCGGCCTGCTCAAAACCGCGTTTGTGGCGTTACAGGAGTCGCCGCTTGAGATCCATTCCAATGCCGCCCAGGCGGTGCAGGGTCTGCTGGTCATTGCGGTACTGATCGTAAGCAGCCCGCAATGGCGGCGGCTGGTTGGGCACGTCATGCGTCGGGATCGCGCCGCCGCGGCATAGCGCAGGGTACATGTGGGTCAAAACTTTGCTTGCGGTTATAACGGTATTTGCTTCCCATCGCCGCCGTCGATCTCTTACAATGTGACATCATGAGACGGGGAATAACTACATTCTCATCGGGCGCGCTGGCGCTGTTGCTCCTTGCCGGGTGGTTCTGCACTGCGCCGCAGGCGACTGCGGCGTCGGTCTCACCCTCAGACACCACGCAGGCCGCGCCCCTCCCCACCGCCGTCGTGCGATTGGAAGGAAAGGTCGACGACTACAACCGCGACACCTTCTTCACCCGCTTCAACCTCGCCAAGGCCGGCGGCGCTAAGGTCATCATCGTCGACCTCGACACCTACGGCGGCATGGTCACCTCCGGCTTGGACATCTCCCGCTTCCTTAAGAATCAGTCGGACGTGCACACGATCGCCTACGTCGGCGACAAGGCCATCTCCGCCGGCGCGATGATCGCCATCGCCTGCAATGAGATCGTGATGGCCCCCAGCGCCCAGCTCGGCGATTGCGCCCCGATCAGCATCCGCGACGACGGCAGCCTGCAATCGATGGGCGAGACCGAGCGCGCCAAACAGGAGAGCCCGATCCTGGCTGAGTTCCGGGACAGCGCGCTGCGCAATGGTTACGACCCGCTGCTCGCCCAGTCGATGGTCTCGATGAAGATCGTCGTCCGCTGGGTGCAGGATGATGCGGGGCAGCGACGGTTCGTTGATGAAAAGCAGTTCGAAGCATTGACGAAAGACGGATGGACGGAAGTCCGCGAGGCTGATGTCCCATCGCCCGTCGATTCGGATTCGACGCTACTCACCGTCAGCGGCAAGACCGCCGCAAAACTCGGCTTGGCGCGGGGGCTGGCGCCGAGCGTCAACGCCCTGGCGCAAGTTCGCAACTACAACGTCGTCGCCAGCTACGCGCCGGGCGCGGGCGACAAGCTGATCGAGTGGCTTAACAACCCGTTCGTCCGCATGATCCTGATGGTGCTGTTTGCCCAGTGCCTATACGCGTCGCTGCACGCGCCCGGTCACGGGTTTGCCGAGACGATCGCCGTGCTTGCTTTGGCGATCCTCGTCGGCGTGCCGCTGCTGACCGGCTACGCGCAATGGTGGGAGATCGTCGTGCTGCTGGTCGGCGTGGCATTGCTCGCGCTGGAGCTCTTCGTCATCCCCGGCTTTGGCGTAACCGGCATCCTGGGCATCCTGATGGTGCTCTTCGGGTTGATCATGACGTTCGTCGGCAAAGAGCCAGCCGGGCCGGGCTTCCTGCCGCAATTAGAGGGAACGTGGGTGAACATCCGCAACGGTCTGGCGATGGTCACCACCGCGCTGATCTGCTCGATGCTGCTCTCGATGTGGCTGCGGCGCAACTTCACCCGCCTGCCTTATCTCAGGCGGCTGATCCTGACCACGACCACCGGCAACCTCGATCCCGCCGACGTGGCGCGTCGCCAGCAGGAGTCGCTCAGCGATTACCGGCCCGTCGTCGGCGCGATCGGCGAGGCCCTGAGCGAACTTAAGCCCGGTGGCAACGCCGCCTTTTACGACCCGATCACCGGCCAGCGGCGCGTCTTTCCGGTCCTCAGCGACGTCGGTTACGTGCCGCCCGGCACGCGCATCGCCGTCCGAAACAATGGTGACAACCGCGTGGTCGTCAGGCCGGTCGTGGTGGTCGATCAACAAGCTTAATCTCAAGAAACGGCGCGGGCCCGCGTGCCCGCCTCATGTGGAAAGACAACGATTATGAACACGCTCGCGATCAATTTTGACGGATGGACCATCTTCTGGATCGTCCTGCTTGGCATCCTGCTGGTCCTGTTGCTGGTGATGTTCAATTTCATCGGCCTGTATGTCCGGGCGATGGTCTCGGGGGCGCACGTGACGTTTGCCGATCTGGTCGGCATGCGCATCCGGAACGTCAACCCGCTGATCATCGTCAACAGCCGCATTCAGGCGATGCGCGCCGGCCTGCAGGTCAGCAGCCGCGAGATGGAGTCGCACGTGCTGGCCGGCGGTAACGTCAATCGCGTGATCAATGCCATGATCGCCGCCACCAAGGCCAACATCGATTTGAACTGGAACGTCGCCACCGCGATCGACCTTGCCGGCCGCGACATCCTCGAAGCCGTGCAAACCAGCGTGAACCCCAAGGTCATCGACGTCCCCAGCGCCACGCTCGGCCAGACGACGATCGACGGCGTCGCCCAGGACGGCATCCAACTCCGCGTCAAAGCCCGCGTGACCGTCCGCACCAATATCAAGTCGCTCGTCGGCGGTGCAACTGAAGAAACCGTCGTCGCCCGCGTCGGCGAAGGCATCGTCAACGCGATCGGTTCGGCCAAGGGCTACGCCGACGTGCTCGAGCATCCCGACCACATCTCCAAGGCCGTGCTGAACAAGGGGCTCGACGCCAACACCGCGTTCGAAATCCTCTCGATCGACATCGCCGAGATCACCGTCGGCGAAAACATCGGCGCCAAGCTGATGGCCGACCGCGCCGAATCCGACAAGCGCCGCTTCCAGGCCGAAGCCGAGCAGCGCCGCGCGATGGCCGTCGCCCACGAGCAGGAAAACGTCGCCAAGCAAGCTGAGAACCGCGCCTTGGTCGTGCTCGCCGAAGCGGACATCCCCCGTGCCATGGCCGACGCCTTCCGCAGCGGCAACTTGGGCGTGTTTGACTACTACAAGCTCAAGAATCTTCAAGCAGACACGGCGATGCGCGATTCGATCGGCAAACCGACCGAAGGCATGAAGGCGTAAGCAACTTCCCATGACCTCTTTGCTCCCTATCTTCGTCGCCAAATCGAGTGAAGACTCGATGATCAAGCTGATCTTCGGCGCGATCGTCGTGGCGTTCTGGCTTGGCAGCGCGTTGATCTCCGCCATCAACAAGCGGGTTCAGGAGAACAAGCGCCGCGCACGTTACGGGCAGATGCCGCAGGGCTTCACTCGTCCCGCGCCGCCGTCGGCACGCGTGGCGGCGGGGTTTTCGCCTCCGCCGGTGAAGGCAAAATCCGCCAGGCGCGCCAAGCGTCAAGCCATCGCCCCCGCGCCCCAACCGCCGGTGCGACCAACCTTTAGCACCGCCGTTGCGCCGCCCATATCCGCCGCGCCGCCTGCGCCGGCGCGTGCCGCGAGCAAGGCCGCGCCCCCCGCGCAGATCGCCCGCCTGCTCCATCGTCCCGAATCCCTCCGGGCGGCCCTGATCCTCAACGAGATTCTTTCCCCACCTCTATCAATTCGCGATAGCGTTCAAGATGGACGTCACGTAGAATAGCCGCGTCACTTCTTCCGGAGGTTTCGCTAGTGCGCCAGTCCCCCCGTCGCGGCTTTACGCTCGTCGAGCTGCTCGTCGTCATCGGTATCATTGCGCTGTTGATCTCGATTCTCCTGCCCGCGCTGAGCAAGGCGAAGGAGGCCAGCCGCGTCGCGGCGTGCCTATCAAACCTGCGGCAACTGGGGAACGTCCACGCGACGTATGTCGCGGAGAACAAAGGATATATCGTTCCCTGCGACATCGGCGACTGGATGACCGCCCCGGGCGCAAACGGATACGCGGTGCTGGATAGCTGGGCCACTATCCTGGTTGCCACCAGGTATCTGCCCTATCCCCAGACCATCGCCAATGCCCCGCCAAGCGAAAGCAACGCGCTCTTCTGCCCGTCCGGCCTGCAGGAGTTCGTCGCCAACTCCAGCATCACCAGTGGTTTGCCAACCAGCCGCACGGACGGCGAAGGCGCCAAGGGCGCTCAATATATCTCCAAACTTTATGACCCGGGCCGGGTGGTTTACTCTTGGTACGGCATCAACGGCACCAGCGGCTCGGCTGAGTACATTCCGTGCCGGCGCTGGCCCAGCGACGGCACCAGTCCGACCACCCCTGCAACCCCACCCAAGCCCATTCCCAAGATCACCAACGTGCGCAAGTCCTCCGAAGTCGTCTTCCTTTTCGACGGGATCAGTCTCAACCTGCAGAGCACCAACGCCAACCGGCTGAACGCGCGTCACAACAAGCAGTCAGCGACGAATATCCTCTTCTTCGACGGCCACGCCGACACCTACCCAACCAAGGGTTTGCCTGGCGGCATCGGTGACGCCAATCCCGCAACCACCACCTTCGGCCTGCCCAACCTCCAGGACCCGAAATATGCCGGCGGTCCCAAGTGGCGGTTGGACTATTAGACGCCTGACACGAGAGCGTGCTTGTGATGCAAATGAGTCCCCGCCGCCGCCGTGGATTTACCCTCGTCGAGCTGCTTGTTGTCATTGGCATCATCGCGCTGCTGATCTCGATCCTTTTGCCCGCGTTGAGCAAGGCGAAGGAAGCCAGCCGCGTCGCCAAGTGTCTGTCCAACCTCCGGCAGATGGGTATGGCCGCCGCCAGCTACACTGCGGAGAACAAGGGATATCTCGTCCCCGCCGACGTCCTGGATCCGGCGCTGACGAGCGAACCCAACGGGCGCGTCTGGAGCGATACCTGGGTCACGATCCTGGTGGGGATGAAGTTTCTGGGCTATCCCGCCAAGGTCGATCCGGTCGTGCCGCCGTCTGAAGACAACGTTTTCCATTGTCCATCTGGCATCTTGGAACAATCCAACATCACGTCCATCAACAATGGCCTCCCGCTGACGCGCCAGGATGCCCAGGGAGCAATGGGCTATCTGAACGAAGCGTCGTCCAAGGGCGTGCAACCGGGCCTGCGGGTTTACTCCTGGTACGGCATCAACGCCGCCGCCGACAGCACCACGCCGACCATCCCTGAGCCGTGCCGGCGGGTGACCGGGATGGACGGTTTCGTGAAGATGTCGCAGATCAGACGATCCAGCGAAATGGTCTTTGTCTTCGACGGAATCCTGGGCCTGCACCTGCAGCGCACCAACGCCAACCGGCTGAACGCCCGCCACAATCGGCAAACCGCGACGAACATCCTGTTTTTCGATGGACACGCCGACACCTTTCCGACCAAGGGGCTGCCCGGCGGGCTGGGCGACGCCAATCCCGCCGTCACCACCTTCGGGTTGGCCAATCTACAGAGTTCGCAGTACGCCGGCGGCCCGAAGTGGCGGCTGGATCAATAGGTCGCACATTTAACATTCCTTCTCGCGAATTTGCTTTCTGCGTATACTGGCTCCCCATCACGTCTTCAGCCAGAGAGGTAAACGCCATGTCTCGTCCCAAATTCCGGGCCTTCACGCTCGTCGAGCTGCTCGTCGTCATCGGCATCATTGCGCTGCTGATCGCGATCCTGCTCCCATCGCTCAATAAGGCGCGCGAACAGGCGAAGGTGGTGCAGTGCCTGTCCAACCTGCGCCAACTCGGGCAGGCCAACGCCTCGTACGCCGTCACCTTCAAAGGGTATTCAGTTCTAAACGATTACGGCAGCCAGACCGGCGCCACCGACGCCGGCGGCGTCATCATCGACGAGACGTGGTTCACGCTCTTCGTCACGCAAAAGTTCATTGATTACCCGTACTCGAAGGACGTCGCGGCGCCGCCATCGGGCGGGAGCGTGCTGAAATGTCCCGGCGGACTGGAAGATTTCAATTCCATCACCTACCTCGACAAGAGCAAACCGGACAGCCGCACCAGTGGCGATGGGGCCAAGGGGTACCTTCAGGTGTCGCAGCTCTTCGACCAGGGGCGGGCGATCTTCTGCTGGTATGGGATCAACGGGACGAGCAGCAAGGACGATTTCATCCCGTCGCGGCGCTGGCCCGCGGATGGGACGACGCCGGCAACCGCGCCGGGGACGACCAAGCTGAACCAGGTGCGCAAGTCAAGCCAGACCGTCTTCCTGTTCGACGGCATCTCGTTCAATTTGCACGGCCGACCGAATCGCCTGAACGCGCGGCACAACAAGCAGACGATGACGAACATCCTCTTCTTCGACGGGCACGCGGAGTCTTATCCGACCAAGGGCCTGCCTGGCGGTGACGGCGTCGCCACGGTGGCGGACTTCGCGCTATCGAACTTGCAACTGCCGCAGTACAACGAGATCAAGTGGCGGTTGGATTATTAATCGTCAAGCGTGCGAAACATGGCGCGGTGGTGTCATAGAGCAGTCACGCTTTTGCTCGTGGTCGGCTGCGGGATCGTCGTCACGGCGTGGCTTGCGAGCTACTGGCGGGAGGACCGGCTGCTGGTCTCGCGGGGCGGGCGGTGCATTCAGGCGATTTCGAACGGGGGGCGGGTGCGGCTCTTCTTCCTGTATGACTATCCGACGCCACTACCCTGGATTTGGGAGCACGACGAGGAGGGGCGGCCACCCGGGCGTAACATCGTGCCGGGGCTTTGGCGCGGCCAGGGTGGGACGGTGGAATTTTATCCGATCGCGCGGCACGAGGCCGGGTATTGGCCCGTGAAGATCGCGGACGGCTTTGCGGACACCGACCCACTCGCGAAAACAGTGCAGGCGAAACGTCTGGCGGGTGTGCCGCAATTCGTTTCTCCGCGCGAGCGCTTGGCAAAGCCGATTGCCCCGCCGTCGGTAAATATTTCCGACGCGGAGATCGAGCGGTTGATCAAGCAGGCAAGGGTGATGGACGAGCCGGTCCAATTCGATATTGCCCGTGAAAGGCCGGCAAAGCGCGAGGGACATGGTGGCGGTGGCAAGTTCGACCTGGGCCCGGCCGACGGCTTCACGCTGTCGCGTACGCTCAAGCCGACGACCGCCGAGACGCGTCCGGGCGGCGCGAAGATGTCCGGTGGTGCTGTCGGAAGCCCAGGTATCGGCGCGGGGGCCTTGCCTATCGGCGGAGTCTTTCGAACGTATCCGAGATTTTCTTACGTCGAGGTGGGCACGCCCTATTGGACCCTCGCGCTCGCCCCGCTATCGCCGCTCGTGCTGTTGTCGATGGTGAGGCTGCGGCGGCGGCAGGTGCGGCGGTTGCGGGAACAAACCGGGCGGTGCGTCCGGTGTGGGTATGACTTGCGGGAGACGCCGGGGGTTTGCCCGGAGTGCGGATCGGGGAATAGAAAGATTGGGATTCAGAGCTGATGCGCTTTCGCGCGTAGTTACCGACCGACAACAAAATGACAACGCTAAAATACCTAATAAATACCAAACAATTTCGTTGACGCACCCGCCCCACACCAGCTATACTCCCCATGCCGTTCGCTCTTTGAAAACCCAATACCCGCAACAACTTAACGAAGATTCGCGGACCCCCGAAGGACCTCCATCGGACCGCCAAAGGACCTCCTCAGGACCCAAAAAGGGCGATTATATACTTGACTCACCACACCCGCCGCCGTAGAATACGGGCATGAACGCTGGGAACCCGAAGACTCTGACGGAAGCCGTTGTCCGCTACGCTGATCTTGACGTTTGCCATGCGTACATGGCCAGTCTGAAGTGGCCGGACGGGTGCGTCAAGTGCCCGAAGTGCGGCGGGGAAAACGTCGGCATCATCAGCACGCGCCGGATGTTCAAGTGCCGGAACAAAGAGTGCCACAAGCAGTTCAGCGCGAAGGTCGGGACCGTCTTCGAAGACTCGCCCCTTGGCTTGGACAAGTGGTTCGTTGCCGTCTGGTGCATCACCAACGCGAAGAACGGTATCAGCAGTTGCGAGCTTGCCCGCGCCCTTGGCGTCACGCAAAAGAGCGCGTGGTTCATGCTCCACAGGGTCCGGCTCGCCATGAAGCGGGAATCGTTCGACAAGCTCACTGGCGAGGTTGAGAGCGACGAAACGTTCATCGGCGGTAAGGCTGTGAATATGAGCAAGAGCCGTCGGGCGCGTCACCCGGCCGGAACGGGGTTCGTCGGCAAGGAAGTTGTCCACGGGCTTATTCAACGAGGCGATAAGGCCAAGGGCAAGGCGAGCAAGGTGATTGCGACCGTTGTCCCGAACACGAAAAAGAAGTCGCTGCTTCCGATCATCCGGACGAACGTCGAACCGGGCACGTACCTCGCGACCGACACGGCGGGCGCGTACAGTGGACTCACGGAATTCATCCACGAAACGATTGACCACGCGGAAGCCTACGTGCGCGGTCGTTGCCACACGAATGGTCTCGAAAACTTCTGGAGCCTGTTCAAGCGTTCGGTAAACGGCACCTATGTCGCGATCGACGCGCCGCACCTATTCCGCTACGTCGATGAGCAGGTGTTCCGGTTCAACGAACGGAAGACGAATGACGCGGGACGTTTCGCGCTGGTTATGCCGGGGGTTGTGGGCAAGCGGATCACGTACAAACAACTGATTGGGGCGGGTCCGGAGGGGCTTCGCTACGACGCCTAGGCGAAGGGGAAGGCGACGAAAGGGGAAATCGCTCCCGCTTGACGGCGGGCTGCCCCCGTTCTGGCAACTCACGTTGTTCGACTAGGCCGCGTCATTCTCAATATGCACTGGCATATTGAACAACGGGTTTCGTTCCTGGATCAACCGCAAGCTCAAGTCGCGCCGACTGAGGCCGTGCCACCGATTCGGTAACACGCCAGCGTTGACCGTGATATCAGTCAACGACGGTTTCCAAAACCGGCCACCAATAGAGAGGAAGGGCTTTGCACCCTCAAAGGGTCTAACCGCCTTGCGGAGATTCCGGCTTGCGCCGATATAGAGGTATTTGCTATGGCCGTTCTGCTCGGCAAATGAAAAGATGCCGCCCTCTTTGGGCAGGTCCAGTGAACTAAATTCCGCGAGCGTGCCAACGGGCTTCAACTGCTCTTCGATTTCTTCGGGGTCTTGTGAAAGCAGTTTTTCCCGCTTCTCTCGCTTGTCGAATGCTCGCATCTTTCGTAGTCGTAGTGCTGCCCATTTGAAGATCATCGCCGAACCGTTCGGTGCAAAGCCCTTGCACAGTTCCACGAACTCTTTACCTATCTCCGGATCGGTCAACACGTCGTCCACGCTCGCTTGTCGCCGATACGTAAGCTGGACGTACCCGAGTTCGGCCGCGTAGAAGTACGGCTCAGGTATCAGTTCCGCGTCGCGAGTCGTGGGCTCAAGCTTGATCCCATAGGTCGAGGATTTTCGGAACGATTGCAACCGCTTATAAATGAGCGACTGCGGCGCAGTAACGCCTCGCTTCCGACATTCCGCAAGGAACTCCCTCGACAACACCGGATCGACCAGTACGCGATCCGGCTCATACCCATTTCGGACCTTTTCAAATGCGGTGGCAATGGCTTGATTCTGCTCCCGAGGAATCTGCTCCGTTGCGTCGTTCGCTTCGATCAGTCGAAACCGTTCAATCGATGCCGCCGCCGCACCAAATGCGCCGAACCTTGGCTCCTGCGTTTCAGTGATCCGCCCCCCGAGTATCTGGGCGATGCGCAGATAGTTGAGTTGACTCATTCGTCACCCCCGCCCGATTCATGCTTCATCGGAATGTCGATAAACTTGTTATTCACCACAACTCCGATGCTCATCTGATTCGTTTTTGTACCTAGGTTCTGGCAAAACGCCGCCAGTTCCAACAGGTTCGCCTCACTTCTGATGTTCTCCGTAGCCGTGAGCGATTGAATCATTATAGGGTCGTCGAACAAAGCGCGCAAGTCTTTTTTCGGCTGATAGATACCGCTCAAATTGGTAAACCCCGTTGCGCCCGTAAACAGTTTGCCAAAAAGGGCTAACGCCTGATCGGCCCATATTTTTTGGTCGGGAAGCGGCTTGTTTTTTCGGTCGTGGCTCGGAATAAAAATGGCGATGTACTCATCTGGCTTGCCGCCTTCCAGCCGCTCCAGAATAGCCTTAATCTCGGGATAATCTGCCAGTGCCCGTTTCGCCTTCGCCATCTGCGACCGCCCTTTCTTGGTGTGGGGGATCGATCAAGTATGGCAACCGGCCCGAATCACTCAAGATTAATCGTCACAAATGCCAAGCCGATGTAGAATCATTCGCATGCGTCTGCCCTCAAATCCGCTACAGCCATCCAAAAACGCCCTCGCCTTCCCCGAACTCGACCGCGCCATGCGTGCGCTGGTCAAGGTGCCCAAGTCAGAGATCGACGCGGCGCGGCGTAAGGAATTGAAGCGGAAGCCGGTGGCGAGCAAACGGAAACGGAAATGATCGGGTGCATTATTCTCGGCGGCGTGTTCTACGCGATGGCCGCGTATACGTACCTGCGCGGGAAGATTGCGATCAGGGGTTCCGGCACCTTCTACAGGGGAGAACCGGGATTCCGCATGGCACTGATTGTCACACTGACAATTGGCTCAGCATTTTTGCTCTTTGGCGTGCTCTCGACCGCCAAGATCATTTAGGCTTGGTGAGTCAGGTATATAATCGCCCCAAAAAGGACCCGGTTCGGGACCCGCTTTGGACCCCCTCCGGACCCGCAATGGACCCGGATTTTTAGACTCAAAAAACGTTAAGTCTTTATATCAAAAACGTTTAGCATCTAGACCCGCGCTGTTTTCCGCCGGGCGCTGCCTGTCCATGTGGATCGCCAGCAGCGTCACATCCGCAGGCGTGATCCCGCTGATGCGCATCGCTTGCCCCAGGCTTCGCGGCGTGAACTCGGTCAGTTTCACGCGCGCTTCCGTACGAAGTCCCGTGACGCGGGCATAGTCCACCCACGCGGGGATCAGCTTGTCCTCGAGCTTGGCGAATCTTTCGATCTGTTTTTCCTGGCGCAGTATGTAGGGGGCGTACTTGACGGCGATCTCCACGCGCTCGGCCACCGCGGGATCGATCGCCGCGGTGGCGGGGACGCGCTGGGTCAGCGTCTTCCAGTTGTTCACGGGCCGCAAGAGCCAGTCGGCGGCGGACAGGCCGTCGATTCGCTGGTTCTGCAACAATTGCACGGTGGAGTCGATCGCGGTCTGTCGCGCGGTGTAGCGGGTCCAGCGGTCGTCATCGACCAGGCCGATCTCGCGGCCGGCGGGGGTGAGGCGCTGGTCGGCGTTGTCGGTGCGCAGGTGCAGGCGGTGCTCGGCGCGGCTGGTGAACATGCGGTAAGGTTCAATCGGGGGCTTGGTGACCAAGTCGTCGATGAGGACGCCGATGTAGGCCTGGTCTCTTCGCAGCACAAAACGTGCGAAGCCGCTAGCGGCGTATTGCGCGGCGTTGATGCCGGCCATCAGCCCCTGCGCGGCGGCCTCCTCGTAACCGCTGGTGCCGTTGATTTGGCCGGCGAGAAACAGGCCCTTCACCTTCTTGGTTTGCAGTGTCGAGTCGATCTCCCGCGGCCAGACCATGTCGTACTCCACCGCGTAGCCATAGCGGAGAATCCGCGCGTTCTCGAGGCCTGGGATCAGGTGGACGACCTGCTCCTGCACGTCGCCGGGGAGAGATGTGCTGATGCCGTTGCAGTAAATCTCAGGCGTGTCGAGGCCCTCGGGCTCGAGAAAGATGTGGTGGCTCGGCTTCTCGGCGAAGCGCACGACCTTGTCCTCGATCGATGGGCAATAGCGTGGCCCGGTCGATTGGATCTGGCCGGAGTACATCGGCGCGCGGTGGATGTTGGCGCGGATGATCTGGTGAATGGCCTCATTGGTCGCCGAGAGGTAGCAGCAGACCTGCGGGAGGGGCGGCCGCCACGACAATGGTCCATACTCATTCAGGTACGAAAACGGCGTCGGCGGCTCGTCGCCGGCTTGCGGCTCGAAGCGCGAGAAATCGATCGTGTCCTTGTGCAGGCGCGGTGGGGTCCCGGTCTTCAGGCGGCCCAATTCCAAGCCGAGACCAGCGAGGCATCCCGACAAACCTTTGGCCGCCGCCTCGCCGACGCGGCCCCCTTCAGTCTTGGTCTCGCCCGTGTGCATCAGGGCCCGGAGAAATGTCCCTGTCGTCACGATGACAGCGCGGCAAGGCAACCGACTGCCATCCGCAAGGACGACGCCGTTCACCATCTTCCGCGAACCTTCTTCCACGAGGATTTGCGAAACCTCTCCGGGGATGATCGTCAGGTTCGGGCAGGTTGCCAGCAGGCGCTGAACTTCCTTCGCATAGGCGTACTTGTCCGCCTGCGCCCGCGGCCCCCAGACGGCCGGCCCCTTGGAGCGATTGAGCATCCGGAACTGAATGCCGGTGTTGTCGATGGCGATCCCCATCAGCCCGCCCAGGGCATCGACCTCGCGCACCATCTGTCCCTTGGCAAGCCCGCCGATCGCCGGGTTGCATGACATCTGCCCAATTCGCGACGGATCGAGCGAAACCAGCGCCGTGCGCGCGCCTAGCCGTGAAGCAGCCCACGCGGCTTCAGCGCCGGCGTGCCCGCCTCCAATTACGATGATGTCAAAGTCATGCTGCATGAAGTTTGGCTGCGTCAGAACGTCATAAGGGGTCAGAATTGTATACGCAAAACGATCGCTCAGCAGCGTTCTGACCAAAGGGCGCAGGAATTGCAGCACTCGCTATGAGAGGAAACGCCATGAGATGCCGCCAGGTCATTCGCGTCGCCGCTTTTGCAGCAATAGTTCAAATCGGTGGTTCCGTCGCCGCGCAGGATAAGGCCGCGGCTCCCGCGCGGGGGGGCGGGAGCGGCGCTGCCCCGGCTCGGGGCAATACCGGCGCGGCGCCGAGACCGAGCCAACCGCCTGCACCTCAGCCGGGTCAGCCACCGGCGCCGGCACCGCCTCGCAACACAGGTCCCGGGACCGGCGGGCAGCCGGGTCAACCGCCTCCACCGCCACCGTCGGGTAGTCCCGGCGCTGGCTTGCAACCGGGGCAACCGCCCGCGCCAAGACAACCGGCGCAGCAGGATGTCCCAGGTCAGACCAAGCCGTCCAGGCCATTTAGAGATCCACGGCTGCTGCTTTACCCGCGCTCGGCGTACGGGTGGGGGTCTTATCCGCTCTGGTTCGGCGGCAGCTCGTACTGGAACTCGCCGGTGGATGGTTACGGGAGCGGTTTCTATCGCGGGGATGGCACCGACGATGGCGATGCCGCGCGGTCCGACCCAGCACCGTTGCCGCCGGCGAATCCCGCCGATACCAGCTCACCCACGCAGGACCAGGCGAAGGCGCTGAATCAACTGGAAGCGATGCCCGAGTACCGCCGGGCGCTGGCGGAGTTACAACAGGCGCAGACCGAGCTTGATGCCATCTCCACGCGCGTGCTCGATAAACTTAAAACCGGCGATGCCGATTACCAGGCGCTGTTGAACGAGCGCGATCGCGCGGAGGATCGGGTTGAGGCGGTCCAGGCGGCAGCTCGCGTTCCCTCGCCCGAGGCGGTGACAACTGCGGCGCAGAAGAAGCTGGATTTGAAATCGCGGATCACGAAGAAGGAACAGGCGGCAATCGCGGCGGACCCGGAGGCGCGGGCGGCGAAGGCGCGGGTGACCGAAGCGAACGAACGCGTCACCGCGATGCGACAGCAGGCGCGCGGCGCCGGTATCGCACGCTGATCAGGTCAGGCGGCGCGCTTGGCGGCGGGTGCGGGCTCGGCGGTCGTCATCTCGCGCAGGCTTTGGGCGACCTGCGATTGCGACGCCAACATCATGTCAACCGCCTCGATGCAGAGGCGGACGCATTGCAGGTCGGAGCGTGGATCAGATCCATTGAAGCGGTCGATGAGGAGGGCAAACTTCCGCCGATAGGTTTGCGTGAAGCGGGCCATCAGATCGACTTCCTGCCGGAGACGTTGCACTGCGCGGTCGGCCATGGCGGCTCCTTATCGGACGATCCCACAGATCCCGTATCGGAACAAAGCACTGTAAAACTTGAAGATATGGACTGGCGCGCCCGCATTTGGTGGTCAGGGGAAGTCGTCCGGCGGAGGGCGGTGGCGTTCGCGGACGCCGCGCGCGGAGAGGCCGAAGCAGATCCCGGCGGCGACGAAATAGAGCGCGATTCGCCAAGTATTGGGCGATGCGGTTTGCGTCATCTCCCGATACGCCTGCCAAACCAGGAGGCCGGCGAGGATGAGGAATGTGAAAGCGAATCGGGCGAGCCAGCGGGACATAACGCTCGATGTTATCCATTGCCGGCGCGGATGGCGCTGACCAAACCGTCGATGTTGAACTGATCGGCCTGCACGGTCGGCTCGAGGCCCAGTTCCTTAAGGGTTTGCGTCGTGATGGGGCCGATGCTGGCGAGGCGGATGTTACGAAGCTTGTCGCGGTAATCGGGCCCAAGCAGCGCGGCGAAGTTTCTCGCGGTGCTGCTACTGGTGAAGGTGATCCAGTGGACGTCGCCGGCATCCAGCGCTTCGAGCAGGGGGGGCGGCAGACTGGTCGCCGGCTTGGTCTCGTAGACGGGCAGGTCGAGCACCTGGGCGGCGCGGCCTTGCTCCAGTCGCTCGCGGAGGATGGGGCGCGCAATGTCAGCGCGTAGGAGGAGGAACCGCTTGCCGGCGATCTCGTTGCGGGCGGCGAATTCGTCCGCCAGGGCTTCGGCGACGAAGCGATCGGGGCAGAGATCGGGCTGGATGAAGAACTTCTCGCGCAGCGCCGCGGCCGTGGCGCTGCCAATGGCGGCGAACTTCGCCTTGCCGAAGACGCGGACGTCGTGGCCGGTTTCGAAGAGCCGCCGGCGCGTGTATTCGACGCCGTTGGCGCTGGTGAAGACGATCCAGTCGAAGTCGGCGGCGCTGGCGAGAGCGCGATCGATTGGCGTCCAGTCGCTGGCGGGGGCGAGTTCGATGGTTGGGGCTTCGATCACATCGGCCCCCAGAGCGGTGAGCTGATCGGTGAGGTCGCTGGCCTGCTGGCGGGTGCGGGTGACGACGATCGTCTTGCCGAAGAGCGGGCGGGTTTCGAACCAGTTCATCGTTTCGCGCAGGGAAACGACCTGGCCAATGATGGTCAGCGCCGGCGGTTTCAGGCCAACCTCGCGGACACGATCGGCCAGCGTGCCGACGGTGCCGACGACCGTCTGCTGCTGCGGCCGTGTCCCCCAGCGGATGGCCGCGGCAGGCATGTCGGCGGGCATGCCGTTTTCGATCAGCTTGGCGCAAATGCGCGGCAGCGATTTCACGCCCATGTAAAAGGCGACGCACGGCAGCTTGGCGATCACCGACCAATCGAGGTCCGACGAACCCGTCGCCGCTTCCCGTCCCTGGGCTTCGGGATCTTTGTACTCCTCTTCCTTCTCGTGGCCGGTGATGAAGGTGAACGAGGAATTGAAATCGCGGTGCGTGACGGGGATGCCGGCGTATGCGGGCGCGCCGATGGCCGCGGTGATGCCGGGCACGACCTCGAAGCGCAGGCCGGCGGCGGCGAGCGCTAAACATTCCTCGCCACCGCGGCCGAAGACGAATGGGTCGCCCCCTTTAAGGCGCACGACGCGCTTGCTGGCCTTGGCCTTTTCGATCAGCAGCGCATTGATCTGGTCCTGCGTCATCGAATGCGACGCGGCTTGTTTCCCGACGTAGATGCATTCGGCCTGGGGGCAATAACTCAGCAGCCGCGGGTTGGCGAGATAGTCGTAAACGACCACGTCGGCCCGTTCCAATAATTGCACGCCGCGCACGGTTATCAGGCCCGGGTCTCCCGGACCCGCGCCGACGAGGGAGACGATCGGGTCGCTGTTGGTCCAACTCGACATCATTTCAAGACTTACCCGCGCAGGTGTGAAGGTCTACCCATTTTACGCCGATGAGAATACCGCACCCGCAGCCCATTGCCAGAGGCGTCCGGAAGTCGGGTGTTCGCTGAACGGAAGCTCGATTGGAAATCGGGTCGGGATGACCAAGGTAAGGCAGGAGCGTCAGTCATGGTCGCGTTATTGAAGATGCCCAATCGTTTCACGGCCCCCAAAGAGGCAGACCGCCGAATCTTCCCCCGCAAGGAGATCCACGCCCGGATCGAGGGCAAGCGGATGGACCACACGCTAAGCGCGTGCCAGCGACCGCACGTGAGCCTCGCCCTGCGCGACCTCTCCGCCGGCGGCCTCTCGGCCATCAGCGACACCCCGCTGCAGGCAGGCGAGCGCGTAACCGTCTTCTTCCCCCCGCACGGCCTGATGCGCGGCTGGGACGCCTACGGGCGGATCGTCCGTTGCGACAGCAGCACGTTCGGCTATCGCGTGGCGGTGGAGTTCGATTCCCTGCCGGCGGCGTAGGCGGACACGGCCGCTCTCGCTCGGGCGGGCAGTACAATTATTTCTTCATTGCGACGGGGACGACTGGCGGAGGTCGTCTCCGTTCTTTTTTGTAGGGAACTTCCGGGCGTGGCAAAGCTGATGGTCTCTCCGGCTGAAACCCTCTACAATTCGCCCTATGTCGTCCGCACCATCCGCTACCGCTGCCGACCTGCCTAAACCCAAGCCCCATTACAACCCCGAAGAGCACCGCATGACCATCGGGGAGCACCTGGAAGAGCTGCGTAAGCGGCTGTTTCTGGGGGTAGGGGGGTGCATGGTGGCGTTTGTCGTTTTCATGATCCCCAGCATTGGCGAGCACGTCGTCTACTACGTCTGCAAGCCGCTTTTCATTGCGCTGGCGCGGAACAAGGTCTCGATCCAGATCTACTTCACCGACCCCGCCGAAGTGTTCATGACGTACATCAAGGCGGCCATGATCAGTGCCGTCACGATCGCGGGGCCGTGGATTCTCTACCAACTGTGGCTTTTCGTTGCGGCCGGGCTTTATCCGACTGAGCGGAAGTACGTTACGAAGTACCTGCCGCTGAGCATCATCCTCTTCGTCACGGGCATTACGTTCCTCTACTTCTACGTGCTGCCGCTGATGCTGGAGTTTTTCATCGGGTTTCACATCGGCATGCCCATGAACCTGGGGAAGGAGTTCGGATTTCCCCAGGGAGGAAACGGCAGCCCACCGATCGTCTTTCCGATCGTAGACAGCGACCCGGTAAATCCGACACCCGGCAGCGTCTGGATCAATGCAACCACGGGGATGTTAAAAATGTGCATCTCGCCGGGCAACTTACGCGTGCTGCCATTCGGGTCGGAGAGCGTGACCACGCCGATGATCACGCTGGCGACGTATTTCGAGATGGTCATTGGCCTGCTCCTGAGCTTCGGACTGGCATTCCAGTTGCCGCTCGTGGTCCTAGCGCTGGTACGGATTGGCATCCTCGAGATCGAAACCCTCAAGAAGATGCGGCGGATCGTCTACTTCATCCTGACGATCATCGCCGCTGTGATCGTGCCCGACGTGGTGACTGGCATGGTGGCGCTTATGATCCCGCTGATCCTGCTGTACGAGTTCGGGATTTTGCTGGCGTCGTGGGGCCCAAAGAACGGCCAGGCGCTGAAATCGTGATCGGGACGCATCCAAAGCGCTGAAAGCAGCCCTCGACAGCGGCCATGCCCCGCATATAATGCGTCCCGCGCATCACACCGCACGCCCAGGTGGCGGAATTGGCAGACGCACTACTTTGAGGTGGTAGCGAGGCAACTCGTGCAGGTTCAAGTCCTGTCCTGGGCATAAACCCGTCGCAAGACGGGTTTTTCTATGCGCGGAACCGACGCACACACCGCCACTTACGTCCGAAAAGTCTTTAACCCCGTTTTAACCCCGCGCGGCTCTTAACCCCGGAAGCGCTTCCGCTGCGCGCTTTTGTTCTCTCCGGCGCAGGGCGACGCCTCGGCATTCGGTGCATGGCAAGGGCATTGGAATTGACTTGGGTCGCGAAGCTGAAACGGTGGCGCAAACGCCGAAAGGTGGACGGCAAGAGCAAGACCTTCTACCTCGGGACCGGCGATGGAAAGCACGACCGCGTGGGCTACGCCCGCGCCTTGGCGAAGTGGCGCGAAATTGAAAAGGCGCTCGACCACGCTGAACGCGGCGAGCAGCTCCGTCGCGAATACGAAGAGTGGCGAAACGAACTGATCGCCCGCCCGGCCGTTGACCCGACCATCCACGTCGTCGTCAGCATGAGCGAGGTCGATCAGAGCAAGCCGTTGTCGGCGAGCGGAGAACGTTGGCTTGAGGGACGGGCACGGATGGGCGAAGACCGCGCCGCGACGACTCCGGCCGCAACGCCGAAAGGGAAGTCACTCGGGGAATGCATCGACGCCTACATCGAAGAGCAGCGCCAGCGCTACGAGCATGGGCTGAAGTTCCCGAACGCGCCGCAACGCGAGAGAATCAGCGGCGTCCGCTTCATTTCGTACCGCTTCAACGCCCAGGTTCTTCAAGCCGACTGGCGCGACGAGCCGTTGCCGAAGGACGAGGCGACCCTGGCAGGTCTCATCAAGCGTTTCCGCGACAGCCAGAAGGCGCTAATGGCGGACGGCAAGATCCAGCCGGGAACTGTGAATGAGCGCATCAAGACGATGCGTCACGTCGTCCGATGGATGCACGACCAATACCTGATCCCCACCCTTCCTCGTCAAATGGTTCACCTGTGCGCGGCGTACACCGTCAAGACGACCGCCAAGGCGATTGACCTCGACACGATCCATCGGCTTTGGGCGGCGGCAACGCCGCGCCTCAAGACGTACATGGCGCTGGGCTTAAACTGCGGCTTCTACGTCGGCGACATCGCCTCGCTAGAGTACGACCACATCAAGGACGGCTACATTCTCAAAGACCGGCACAAGACCAACGTGCCGACGCGGTTCAAACTCTGGGCGGTGACGAGATCGCTGCTGGGTGAGAACTGCAACGGCAAGGACAAGCTCGCGCTGGTCACTGACGACGGCGGGCCGCTCTACTTCATCGACCCCTACGCCAACGGCGGCAAGGGCAAACGATGGTGCAAGATCGAAACGGACCTGCTCGCGCTGCGCAAACGGTTGAAGATCAAGAGCGTCACGTTCTCGATGTTCCGAGACACGTCCAGCACGAAGATCGAGAGCATCGACCGCACCGTGACGGACCTGTTCGACGGTCACAAGGACGGTCGGATGGCAAGGTTCTACGTCGATGGCGACAAGATTGACTACGACCGCATGTTCGCGGGGCTGGATGCTGCGCTCGAAGAGCTTGAGAGGTATTATGCGCTCTCAGCGGGTGAGCTGGGATAGCACATGGCGTCGAGGCGGCGGGACTAAACGATGAACTTTCAACGGGCATATCGCCTCTCTCAAGCCAACTTTCGTGACAGGTCGGCGGCCATCAGTCAGCCAGCCCGTGCGGCCACCGACGCTACGGGACAACGGAATCGGCACCTCTTGGCGCTCGGACACGAAGCGGAGAACCTGATGCCGAGCCTGCGCCGAGCGGACGGTGCGATGGAGTTTTTCGCCCGGCGCAAGATCAAGTGGTGGAAGTCGTCGCGGAGCGGCGACGACTGTTCGCGCGACACGCCGACGCGGAATCTCGCTAGCTCCCAGATCGCCTGCGTCAACTTCCTCCTTCCTCTCGCCACCATTCCTCGCGCGTTGGAGGGCATCCTAAAGGTCATTGATGCGGAAGCATCGAGCGCAGAGGCGCTGGCATACGACGGCTTCAACTCGCTGGTCGAATTTGAATGGGTCGGCCTGCGAGGATCGCTCGAAGGGGCAGCGGCAACGCGCGGAGCGAATGTTACGAGCTGTGACGCACTTCTTGCCGCGAAGACAGCCACCGGCCGACGCGGCTACCTCATCGAATGGAAATGCTGCGAGGAATACAAGAGTAAGGAGCCACTGGGCGAAGGCGACTCTGGCGCAACTCGTCGAGGTCGCTACCAGCATCTCTACGACTTGCCCAACTCATCCTTCAACAAGCGAATTCCAATGGATGATCTGCTGTGGGAGCCGTTCTATCAGCTCATGCGGCTATTTCTGCTCGGTGACAAGATGGTTCGCGAAGGCGAGTTCGGAATCGCTGATTTCAAAGTCGTCGTCGTCTGTCCCAGCGAAAACACCGGGTATCGAGACCTGATCACGTCACCGCCATTGAAGTCCCGCTTGTCGAGCGCCCAAGGCGTTACCGATGCGATGCGGACGGCGCTTTGCGTGCCGAGCAAGCTCCAGATCATCTCACAGCGAGATCTCCTCGACGGGCTGCGGAGTTCAACTGTCGCACCGGCCGTAAGTGAGTGGAGCGACTACCACCGCGACCGTTATGGATGGTAACGCCTGAGGTTCCGGGGGAACACTTTCCTTGCTGGCCGCTCTCCACTCGATTTCTACTGCTTCCGCTCGACACCATGATACCTGTTGTCGGTAACGGTCTTTTTCCACCTTCCGATCTCGCTCGAAGTCATCCGCGGGAACAGGATGGTCTTGCCGCAACGAATCACTCCGTTAGCGAGGACGAGGTTCTTATCCGATGAAATCGGGAAGGTGAATCCGCGCCACGGCGGCCGGGCGGAATGCGACTCGACGGCCCGGTAAATCCCCAGAAGCCGCCACATCGTTTGGCTGGTCTTGAAGTTCAGCCGCGACCCCATCGCTTCGTGAAGCTCCCGCGCACTGGTGACGGTGCCGACAGCGACGTGCCACATCGCCTCGAACCAAGCGGGCAGCGCAGTCCGCGAGTTGCCGAAGATAGTGAGCGTCTGAAGTCTGACGCGGCGGCGGCAGCTCTTGCAGTCAAAGATGCCGTCGCGATAGCGCCACCACTGGTCTTCTGCCTTGCAGCTCTGACAGAACCACGTCGGCGCGATCACCTTGCTCAACAACTCCAAGCAAGATTCTTCAGTTCGCCATGCCAAGCGCCAGCATTTGAGGTTCTTGATCTGCCAATCCATCGGGTCGCCCGCGAAGTCGGAGTCAGTAGGCGGCTAAGGCTGGAGTAACTTAGCGGTCTGCCCGAGGCGGCACAACCGCATTCCCCTCGCGTCCGGCGAACGAACCTAAGTCCTCCCGTTCCATTGGCTTCCCTGCCCAACAGGACGCTCAGAAGCGATGGGAAGCCCCTGCGCCAGCCTCGCTATCACCCGGATGAAAGTCGGCGGCGGGAAGGGGGCATGGCAAATTCACCCCCTTCAATCGACCGCGAGTTTCACCGCCTGCTCTATCCGAAGCTGCAGCGGCTCGAACCCGATCCGCTTCATGCCAACAAGGAGGACGCCAAACGCGCGGAATGGCGACAGCTCCGCCGCGAACGCTTCGATCTCGTCGCTGCCCGCATCAAGGCATGCGGGCGCGTCGATCCGTTCAAGGTCTGGCGCGACGGCGAACGGCTGATCATCGTTGACGGTCGGCATTGCGAGTTCTCGATTGCCTCACGGCTCGGACTGCCCATTGAAACCGTCGAGGTTTCCCTCGGCTCCCGCGCCGAAGCTCAGTCCTACATGATCTCGGAATGTCTCTTGGACAAAGGCAGACCGCGCTACTGCGACTACTACCGCGTTATCCTCGCGTCGAAATGCGACTACATCCTTGCATTCAAGAGGGTCGCGAAGGCGGCTCAAGGTCGGCGGTCAGACCTCTTGGCGCTCGCGCCAGAAAGTCAATCATTCAAGACTAAGCCGAAGAATACTCGGCAGCAGATCGCGTCTCTCACGGACGTAGGGGAAACGAACGTCCGGAAGGCGCTCGAAATCGGCAGCCTTGGCGAACTTTACTTTGGAAAGGAGCGATTCCGCGACCTCGAAAACTCTCTCATGCTTGGGCTGAAGTCGATCTCGAACATCCATGAGAAGCTGAAGAAATACATCGGGGTCGCGCAGAAGATGGTTGACGCGGAATCGGAGGGCATCGACCTCGATTCCGAGGACGACGACGATCAGCAGTCCGAACCCTCCGAGGAAGGGGACGCCGACGACGATCACGCCGACGACGAAGAAGGTGAAGGAAAGTTATCCGAGGAGGCGAAGGAGGACGCGCGCCGTCGCGTCAAGAGGCGCAACGCGAAGGGGAAGGCAAAGCAAGACAACGTTGCGAAGCGACTGACCACATTTCCCTTCGAGAACCCTGATCTCGATGCCCTCAGTTGGGAGAAGGCGAACCGCATCCTCTGCGGCAACAACGCAGAAGTTATGGCGCGCATGCCGGAGGGCATTGCCGGTCTCGTATTCGGGTCGCCGCCGTACCCTTGCCCCAAGGACTACGAGGGCGGCAAGAGCTACGACAAGGCGCTCGAAGCCTGGCTCGAAGAGGACATCGCGCCAGTCGTCACGGAGAGCGCCCGCGTCCTCCGCGAGGGCGGACGGCTAATCATCCAATGCTCCGATACCTATGAGCTGGACCAAAGCGAGGACAAGGCCAAAGCGCGTTCAAAGGCGTTCATGCCATGCGGCGCAGAAGTTGTTCATCTCGTTCGTTCAATGGGCTTGGGTCTTCAGTTCCGCGAGATCAAGGTTTGGCAGAAGGCGAAGTATCCGCACAAGGAACCGCTTGGATCAGTCGGTTCACCTTCCGACCCAAAGGGTAGAGCTACAGCGGAATGGATCATCGTCTTCGACAAGGGGAACCATACGCTGTCGCCTCCCTCGGAGAATTCACCGAAGGGGATGACCGCCGACTTCTATCGGCTGATGACGCAATCGGTGCTGTACTACGCGCCTTCCCCCTCGAACAAGGCGGATCATCCTTGTCCTTTTCCTCCGAAGCTCGCGAGCGACGTGATCCGCTATTGGTCATGGCATGGTGACCTCGTAGTTGACCCTTGGATCGGAAGCGGAACGACTGCGGCAGAAGCCGCAAAGCTCGGTCGTCGGTTCATCGGCATCGATTGCGTGGACAAGTATTGCCGCCTCGCGAACGCACTCGCCCATGAGGCGCAGAACGAACGGCGGAAGGAAGTGATACGGATGAAGAAGACGCCGCCTCCAGCGCCAGAAGAGTAATGGGTATGGGGGTCGTCGCAGACGGTTCTGCGACGACCCTTCAGAGAGGGCAGCGCCGTGCTTGTTCGGGCGTCCGCACGCGCTGACCTCGCCGCAAAAACGGAACGCTGATTTGCCGTAGCGGGGGCCAGTCATTTTACACCCCACTCAAAGGAGCCGGGGACAAGGAGTTCTTATGTCTGTACCCAGCGAAGTTGCCGAGGCAATCGCGAAGATCGTGGAATACCTGTGGCGTGACGAGAAAAGTGACTACGAGAGGCACGTTGATGCGGGCGGCGCTCCGGCCGACCACATCTTCTACTCTGTGAAGGCGGTCGATGAGTGGCTCGCAGTCTTTCCACAGGAACAGCCCGAAAATCCGAATGATGTGGACGAGCTGGAGGACGAGACGGACGAGGCCGGTGAATCCTATCCCGTAACTGACACGCACAATCTCCTCTACGACCGCGAGGACGGCGATTTTACCCAAGGGGTCACCGATGCCGTCATGGGCGATGCAGGGCCGGTCGGGGATTGAGCCATGTCTCCCGATTGCCCACGCATTCAGATAGAGTTGGGAGAGTACAAGTTATGCCCAACCCTTCAGATTATCCGCAGACCGTGGCCGAGGTTATCGATCCGCCTGTGCGATTCCGCCTTGGGGTGATCGCGGCGGTCAGGCGGTTCAAGCGGTCGAAGCCTTGGCGCGGCACGGAGGACGAGCGGAAGGCAAAGTTCGAGAGGCTGAATCGCGATCTTTGCGGGCTGTACGGGAAGCAGACCCATCTCCAGTTCGGACTTCTCGATGGCGAAGATTCGGGGTCGAGTCATTACGTCCGCTCAACGGACACGATTACCCTCTGCGGCAGGCTGTCCGTCTTGACCTTCCTGCATGAATTCGGTCACGCGCTCGGAAAAGACGAGCGCGCCGCCTGTCGGTGGTCGCTGAACCTGTTCCGTGCCGTCTTCCCGGTTTCGTTCGCGCGATGCATGGCGGTCGGGCACACACTTCGATCCGGATCG
>JAQGHM010000137.1 GCA_028291615.1 Phycisphaerales bacterium
AACGCTTCGGGCCCGGCGCGTCGGCGGTGGGGGCGGAATGGTCCATCCAGGAAGGGCCAACGTCCACGGCCGTCAACGGGCGATGGGTCACAGGAGCTTCGGAGGATTGGTCGCAGCCGACATCGGAGCGGGCGGCGGGACGCGGTTGGCCGTCAATGTCGGTTTTGACGTCGGGAAACTCGCCCTCGGCGGTGGCGCGGGCGGGGCTGTCGGCGGTCGGACGCCAGAGGCCGTCTTTCGCCTTTGCCAGCTTCGGGTCGATCGAGTTGATTCCCGCATGGTCGGTCGCGGCGGGGGTGAAATTGCCCAGCCACTTAAAGCCTTCGCCCTCGGTGCCTTTGAGCAGCGTGCCGCCGTCGCCGGGCAGGAGCAGGTTGTTCGCAATCGTGATGTTCTCGGGGCGAAGCGAGCGCTTGGACGTGCCGAAGCCAGCATCGAGCTCGAGGCAGGGGCCTTTGGAATCGACGACCGTGTTAAACGCGATCGTCGCGCGGCGGGCGCAGTAGTAGCCGTTGAGCGGGGAGTCGGGGATGCCGGCGGTGATCCAGAAGCCGCCCTTGTCCACGCCTTCGATGTAGTTGTTGATCAGGAAGTGGTCCTCGCCGATGACGCGGATGCCGCCCGAGCCTTTCTTGTGGTGGGCGATGAAGAAGTTTCCTTCCACGACGCAGCGGTTGCCGTGGCGCAGCGTGAGCATGCCGGCACACTCGAGAAACGTGTTGAAGCGGTAAACGTTGCCGCAGGATTTGCTGGAGATGATCTCGATCTCGCCGTCGCAGCGGTCGAAGAGGTTTTCCTCGACGAGCGTGGCCGAATCGTTCATCGACTGATGGCTGTAACCGACGCGCATCGTCTCGCCGCCGTTTTTGCCGAGCGGCGGACGCGGGCCGAAGTGGTTGTGATCGATCTGGTGGTGGTTGGGCTTGCCCTCGGCCTCGACCTGGAGGGTGGGGGATTCGCTCGTCTTGCCGGCGAGGTAGCAGTGGTCGAAGCGATTCTCCGTGCCGGTGAGGTGGACGTAGAATTTGTAGGTGCTGTCAATGACGGCGGAGTCGGTCAGGCGGCAGTGGCTGCCGTTGATGCGGATGCCGTCGGTGGCGTCCTTGCCATCCTTAAGTAGCAGGCCGCTGACGACGAGGTGTTCGCCGTCGATGATTAGGGAGGAGTTGCCGCTAAGGATGACCTTGCCCGGGGTTTGGGCGCGGAGGGTAATGGGCTTGTCGGGCGTGCCTTTGGCGATGAAGGCGATTTTCTGGTCGGTCCAGGCACCGTTGGTCATGATCAGTACATCGCCGGGCGCCGCCGCCGCCGCCGCGACAAGGGCGATCTCGGCGGCGGAGGTAACGGGGTGCTCGGTCGCACGTGCGGGGCAGGCGAATAAGATCAGGGCCAGCAATGCCGAAAGTCGCGTCATCGGTTTTCCTTTCGCAGTGTCACAGTTTTAACGCCTGGGACATTATCTTGCGCTCCGCGGGGCGTTGAAGCGATTTCGCGCGGCGGGTAGACTCGGAAACCTTCACCCTTAAGGGAGTCCGTTTGATCTCAACTTTGCCAATGACCGGGGAGGCTCTCTCCCCAACCCCCGCGACCGAACCCTCCGATGCGGCGCCGATGAACCGTTGGACCTGGTGGCTGACGCTCGTGGCGCTTGCTTGTGGCGCGTGCTTGTTGGCTGCTACTCAGTGGTCGATCGTGACGCGATGGTCGGTCCCGTCGCGCACGCGCCGCATGGTGAGCTTCACCGAATGGCGTCGTCTGATCTTGATCGGCTGGGTGCTTGGATTGGCGGCGATCAGCGCGATTCCGCTTTTCCACCGGTTCCTGCTCGCGTTGATCAGGCGGCTGCGGTCCGTTTCACCGGTCGGCCGGCGCTGGACGACGTTGATCTTATTCGTCGTCGCGACCGCTTATCTGGTGCTGACGGCGCACCTTCAGGGGCGCGACCTCGACATGAACATCCAGGACGAGATGATGTACCTCGTCCAGGCGCAGTTGATCGCGCACGGACACCTCTACCTGCCCGCGCATCCGATGGCGGATTTTTTCCAGGAACTGTTCCTCTTCCACACGCCGGTCTACGCCTCGATGTATTTCCCCGGCACGGCGCTGCTTTACGCGACGACGGTCTGGTTCCACATTCCCAACTGGTTCCTGGCGGCGATGGTGAGCGGCGCGGCGGTGGCGATGGCTTACCGCGTGGTGGCGGAGATGGTGGATGGGGCGGCGGGGATACTTGCGGCGCTGCTGCTGGTGGCGGTGGGCCCGTTTCGCTGGATGTCGATGATGGTCATGTCGCACCCGCTGGCGATGTTGCAAGGGTTGCTGATGTTCTGGTGCTATTTGCACTGGCGGCGCGGTGGGCGGTTGGGGTGGATGGCGTTGTTCGGGGCGCTGGCGGGGTGGGCGGCGATCACCCGGCCGACTGACGCGCTGGCGTGGGCCGTGCCCCCGTTCGTTTGCATCGTGGTCGAGCTTTACCGGCGGCCGCGGGCGGAAAAGGTCAAGGCGCTGGCGTTGATCGCGGTGGCCGCTGCGCCGTTCCTCAGCTTGCAGTTGATCTTCGATAAGGGCGTCACTGGGCGGTTTCTATTGACGCCGGCGCAGGCATTTCACGAACGATACTTTCCGGCGACCTTTCACCGGGGGGCCGGGCCCGCGGCTACGCCGGACATGCCCGCGGCGCTACCGCAGTACAAGTTCTATTACGATCAGTTCATCCTGCCGGGTGCGGCGCGCTTCCGCGACGAGCGACTACTCGGGCGGTTCCCCTTCGGTATCGTGCACATGCTGCCCGCGACGTGGCTATTGTTTTTTATTCCGCTGGGGATCGCGGGCTTGCGGACGCGACAACAATGGGCAATGGCGGCCGTCTTCGTGATTTCCGTGGTCGGCTCGATGACGTTCATGCTCTTCGCAGCGCATTACCTGGTCGTCGTGGCCCCGACGGGATTGCTCATGGTGGTGTTAGGGATGCGGCAGTTGGAGCGGTTTGCCGGCCGCCTGGGGAATTATGCGGCCTGTTTTTTGACGCTCTGTCTATTCGTCACCGCGATAGGTTGCCTGCCCGAGTTCAACACGGGCATGCGCGACGAGCCGAGCGTGAGCACGACCATGCAGGGGTTCAACCGGCAGGTGGCGGGAATGGAGAAGCCGGCGGTGGTGTTCTTCCATTCGCGGCCTGACAACCCCGACGCCTGGCGGCACGAGCAGGTGTTCAACATCGACGCCGCATGGCCGGACGATTCACCGGTGGTGCGGGCTCAGGACCTGGGGCCGCGCGATATCGAACTCGTTCAGTATTATGCCCAGAAGCAACCCGCGCGGGTGTTTTATCGCTATCAGCAGGAATCGCAGCAACTCACGCGGTTGGGCACGACGGCGGAACTGCTCGCGAACGCAAGTCGGCTGCGGCCGCCGACGACCGCGCCGACCTCAAAGCCGGCGAAGGGGACATCGGACGATCCGGACTGATCGACGCGATCGTCGGGGCGGGCCGGCGAGCGATCTGGACATTGCGTGCAGGCTGCTTCAAAATGATCGCGTAATAGCCCGTGATGCACACTCGTGAAACATTCGAAGAGGCCGGCGAGCGGCTGCCCGCGGGCATTTCCGTGGTGGTGCCGGTCTATAACAGCGAGCCCACGCTTGAGTTACTGCTGGGGCGCCTGGCGGGCGTGCTCGAAACCGCCGCCGGCGCGGGGGCGTTCGAGGTGATCTTCGTCAACGATGCCAGCCGCGACCGGAGTTGGGAGGTCGTGACGCGCCTGTCCGCGAATCACCCGTGGGTGATGGGCATCGACCTGATGCGAAACTACGGGCAGCATAATGCGCTACTGTGCGGCATTCGCGCGGCACGGTTCGACACGATCGTCACGCTTGACGACGACCTGCAGAATCCTCCGGAGGAAGTTCCAAAGCTTATCGCCAAGATGGGCGACGGGTTTGACGTCGTCTACGGCAAGCCGCGGCAGATGCGGCACGGGCTGTGGCGGAACCTGGCGTCGCGGGTGACCAAGCTGATGTTGCGTCCGGCGATGGGCGGGGAAGTGGCGGGGAACGTCAGCGCCTTCCGCGCGTTCCGGACGCACCTGCGGCGGGCGTTCGCCAACTACCAGGGGTCGTACGTTTCGATCGACGTCCTGCTCACGTGGGGGACGACGCGCTTCGCGGTCACACCGGTGGACCATCAGTCGCGCGAGGTGGGGGTGTCGAACTACACGTTTCGCAAGCTGTTGACGCACGCGCTGAACATGATGACCGGGTTCAGCACCGTGCCGCTGCAGCTTACGAGCCTGCTGGGGTTCGCGTGTACGCTCCTGGGCGTGCTGCTGCTGATCTACGTGCTGGTGCGTTACCTGGTCGCGGGAACGAGCGTGCCGGGCTTCCCGTTCCTGGCGTCGGTGATCGCGATCTTTTCCGGGGCCCAGCTTTTCGCGCTGGGGATCATGGGGGAGTACCTGGCGCGGATTCACCTGCGGACGATGGACCGGCCGACATTCGCGGTGCGCGACAGGACCGGTGGCCGGTGAGCGGCGAGCGGCGGCTGAACGTGCTGGTGCTGGGCGTGGGGGGAAATGTCAGCCAGGGGATTCTCAAGGCACTGGCCGCGAGCCGACTGGATTGCCGGGTGATCGGCGCTTGCGTCAGTCCGATGTCGATGGGGCTTTACACGGTGGATCGGGCGTATCTTTCGCCCCAGGCAAATGACCCCAGTTTCCTGAATTGGCTGATCCAAACCTGCCGCGCCGAGCGAGTGGATGCGATCCTCTCTGGCGTTGAGCCGGTGTTGGAAGTGCTGGCGGTGCATGCGGCCTGGTTGCGCGCCGAGACGGGGGCGTTGGCGGTGGTGAGCGATCCCGCGACGCTGGCGATCGGCAACGACAAGCTTCGAACCTGCGAATGGCTGCGCGACCACGGGCTGCATTACCCGCACTTCGCCGACGCGGCGGACCCGGCCGCGGTGGCCGCGCTGGTCGAGCGCTGTCCGTTCCCGCTGATCGGTAAGCCACGCGACGGCAGGGGAGGACAGGGCGTGCTGATGATCCGCGACCGGCGGGACCTGGACGCCTGTGTTGGCCGGGCGGGTTACGTGATCGAAGAATACCTGGGCGATTCGGCAAGCGAGTACACGGTGGGGTGCTTCAGTGACCGCGACGGGAACGTGCGCGGGTCGATCGTGATGTGGCGTGAGCTGCTGCACGGCACGACGTACCGCGCCGTGGTGGGCGAATTCCCGGAGGTGCGCGCCGAGGCGGTGCGCATCGCGCGGGCGCTGCGGCCGGCGGGGCCGTGCAACGTGCAAATGCGGATGTCGAACGGGCGGCCGACGTGCTTTGAGATCAACGTGCGCTTCTCCGGGACGACCGCGATGCGGGCGCACTTCGGCTTCAACGACGTCGAGGCGGCGCTCCGGCATTACGTGCTGGGCGAGCCCGTCACCGACCTGCCGCACATTACGCAGGGGATCGCGCTGCGATACTGGGACGAAATCTACGTCAATCCGCAGGCGGTTGCGACGCTGGAGCAGAAGGGGATGCTCAACGCGGCGCGGGAGTTTCACGCCCGGATCGCCGACCGGCGGGCGGAATCGTGAGAGTCCTGGTGACGGGCGCGAGCGGACACGTCGGCGGGGCGATTGCGGCGCGCCTCGCCGAAGCGGGGATGGACGTCGTCGCATTATCGAGGCGTGCCGCGGCTGGGGTTGCGACATTCAGTTTTGATATAGGGGTTCCGGGGGCCGCCGATGCGATCGTCGCGGCAATTCCTCGCTGTGATGCAATCATCCACGCCGCTGCGTCACTTGAGAAAGACCTATATGCCCCGGCCATCCCGCTGACGAATTGCCTGGGTACACAAGAGATGCTCCGGCTGGCGTCGATCTGGGGCTCGGGCGGTTTCGTTTACATTTCCAGCGTGCCGGTGATCGGCGCGCCGCGGGAGCTACCGATCACCGAAGACCATCCGACCTGCCCGCCCACCGCCTATCACGCATCCAAACTGTACGGCGAGCAACTGGTGCGGCTGGCGGCACGGGACGATTTCGCCGCGGCCAGTTTTCGGATCACGTCGCCGGTCGGGCCGGGGATGCCGGATAATCGCATCCTCTCCGCGTTCGTCCGCCAGGCGATGGCGCACCAGCCGATCCGTCTGGCGGGGCACGGGACGCGGCGGCAGGATTATGTGGACGTGCGCGACATCGCGATTGCGGTCGAGCGCTGCTTGTCCGGCGCGATCGGCGGGCTCTACAACATCGCATCGGGCCGGGCGGTATCCAACGAGGAACTCGCCCGCCGGTGCATCGAAACCCTGGGCAGCCGCTCGACGATCGAGTTCAACGGCAACGTCGATCCGGAGGAAGGCGTCGTCTGGGACGTTTCGATCCAGCGGGCGCGCGAGCGGTTCGGTTATTCGCCGCAATTCGATCTCGAAAGCTCCATTCGGGGGGTCGCAGCCGATCATGCGAATCGCCATCGCGAGTGATTTTCATGCGAATTTCCAGGCGTTGCGGGCCATCGCAGACGTGCTGGAATCCGCGGACCGGGTCCTGTGCCTCGGCGACTACACCGGTTACTATTGCGAGGTCAACGAGGTTTTGGATTACGTGCGAGGGTTGAACGCGGTGTGCGTGCTGGGGAATCACGATCAATTTCTTCTGAACGGAGCCGCGCCGGCGGACGCGCCGGAGGCTGTGCATTTCGGCATCGCCTGGGCGGATCGCGTGATCGAAAGCGGGCACCGCGCTTGGCTGGCGGCTCTTCCCTTGAGTTGGGGCGGTACGTTCGACGGCCGCACCGTGCTGGCGGCGCACGGCAGTCCGTGGCGGCCGATGGACGATTATCTGTACACAGACAATCCGCTGCTGGCGGCGCTGCGGGAGTTTGATTTCGACCTCGTCGCGTTCGGGCAGACGCACCGCCCGATCGCGGATCGGTCGGCGAGGCCGTGGCTGGTGAACCCGGGCGCCGTGGGCCAATCGCGGCACGTCCCCGGCGTCGCGTCGGTGGCGGTTTGGGACACGCGACTATCGACGGTGGAGATGATCGATCACCCGTATGATGCCAGCCCGGTGATCCGCCTGGCGCGCGAGAACGGCGCGGGCGATTGGATCACGAAGCACCTAGTTTGAGTTTCATTATGGCCGACCTCCGTGAAATCACGATCCCCTTCAACCGCTCGTCGCTCATGGGGCGCGAGATGCAGTACATCGCCCAGGCGATGCTGATCGGCCAGATCGCCGGCGACCAGACCTTCACCAAGAAATGCCACGCGCTGCTGGAGCGCCTGATCGGCACTCCCAAGGCGCTGCTCACCACCTCCTGCACCCACGCGCTGGAGATGGCGGCGCTGCTGCTGGAGATCAAGCCCGGAGACGAAGTCATCGTCCCCTCCTTCACCTTCGTCTCCACGGTCAACGCCTTCGTGCTTCGCGGCGCGACGCCCGTCTTTGCCGATGTCCGGCCCGACACGCTCAACATCGACGAGCAAAAGTTGCCCTCGCTCATCACCGACCGCACGCGCGCGATCGTCCCGGTGCACTACGCCGGCGTTGGCTGCGAGATGGATGAGATCCTGCTGCTAGCCGAATCCGCCAACGTCGCCGTTGTGGAAGACAACGCTCACGGCCTGATGGGCAAGTACCGCGGCCGCAGCCTCGGCAGCTTCGGCGCGATGGCGACGCAGAGCTTCCACGAGACCAAGAACGTCACCTGCGGCGAAGGTGGCGCGCTGCTGATCAACGACACGCGCTACGTCGAGCGCGCCGAGATCATCCGCGAGAAGGGCACCAACCGCAGCCGCTTCTTCCGCGGGCAGGTCGATAAGTACACCTGGGTGGATGTCGGATCGAGCTACCTGATGTCCGACGTGCTGGCCGCCTTCCTCTACGGACAGCTCGAGGCCCTGCAATCGATCCAGTCCAAGCGCCAGCACGTCTGGCAAACCTACGACACTGCCTTGCGCGACTGGTGCCGCGACCACCGCGTCGGCACACCCGTGATCCCCGAGCACTGCGTCCAGTCGTACCACATGTACTATTTGATCCTGCCGTCGCTCGACGCGCGGCAGGCGCTGATCGCTCACCTGCGGCAGCGCGGCATCCTGGCCGTCTTCCATTACCTGCCGCTGCACCTGTCGGACATGGGCCGCAAGTTCGGCGGGCGCGACGGCGACTGCCCCGTGACCGAAGACCTCAGCAATCGCCTCCTCCGCCTGCCGTTCTACAACGAGCTGACCGAGGCCGATCAAGCCAGCGTGATCGACGCGATCAAATCCTTCGAAGGTCTCCCGCGGAGCGCCCGTTGAGCGAAGGGTACGACCCGGCCTTCTTCAAATCCCTCGACGAAATCGAGGACCGCCACTTCTGGTTCCGCGCCCGCAAGCGCGTCGTCGCCACGGTCATCCGCAATCTCACCGCGCGCCTGAAAGGCGGCTATCACGTCCTCGAACTCGGCTGCGGCAACGGCGGGATGCTCCGGTTGCTCAAGGAGTGTTCGCCCGGCGGCAAGGTCATCGGCATGGACCTCTTCGCCCAAGGCCTCCGCAACGCCCGCACGCGCTGCGACTGCGCACTCGTGCAAGGCGACGTAGGCCGCCCGCCGTTCGGCGAACAGTTCCAGATCGTCGGCATGTTCGACGTGCTGGAACATATCGAGCAGGACGTCGCGGCCTTGCGCGATGTCCGCCGCATGCTCGCGCCAGGCGGCGCGATCGTGATCACGGTGCCGGCGCACATGTCGCTCTGGAGCTATTTCGACGTCGCCGCGCATCACGCGCGGCGATATTCCACGCAGGAACTTGCGGCCAAACTCGACATTGCCGGCTTCGAAGTAGAGTACGCCACTCAGTTCATGGGCGCGATCTACCCGCTGGTCTGGCTAGGCCGCCGCGTCAAAGCCGTGCTGGGTGATTCCAGCGACGCGGTGAAGCAGACCCAGCAGGAACTGCGAATCACGCCCGGCCTGAATACGTTGCTGGACCACGCGCTCGCGGGCGAGGAGACCCTGATCCGCAACCGCCGCAAACTGACGCGCGGCACGTCGATCCTCGCGCTGGCCCGCCGGCGAGATTAACGCTCCCCGTATCACGGGCGTCCCGCCCGTGCAGACCTTGTTGGAGTTTTCGAGAACCGCGGTGTGCGCAATCTGTCCACGCTCCTGGCACGGGCGAGACGCCCGTGATACGGGGCTAAAACATGCCAACAACACCCCGTCCGCCCGGTATTCTTCCAAGGTCTCACCTCCTGGAGAAACGCATGATTACCCGCCGCGATTTAATGGCCGCCACCGCCGCCGGCCTCGCCCTTTCCGCCACGGGCCGCCGCGCCACCGCCACCGACGCGCCGCCCGCGCAACCCGCAGCGCCCGATGGCTGGACCCCCGCCTCCCCGCGCGATGAGATCCGCCCCGCCTTCTCCTTCGACGCGACAGGCGGCCCCGCCAGCCACCCCGCCCTGATCATCCGCGCCGACGCCCGCGAGGGCCTCGACGGTTGCTGGAGCAAAACTTTCCCCATCGAAGGCGGCCAACACTACCGCTTCTCCGCCCTCTACCGCGTTGCCAACATCCCCCTCCCGCGCCGCAGCGTCGTCGCCAAGCTGGATTGGAAGGACGCGCAAGGCCGCACCGTCCCGCTCGATGAGCCGGCCGTGACCAACGTGCTGCGCACCATGAAGCCAATGGCCGAGACCGAATTCCCCGCCCCCCGCGCCGTTCGCCCCGACGGCTGGACTGAAATGTCCGAGATCTACCGCGCCCCCAGGGCCGCCACGCAGATGATCGTCCGCCTGCACTTGCAGTGGGCCGCCAACTGCGAGGTGCGCTGGGCCGACGTGTCGCTCACCCCTTCCGAGCCGCCCGCGCCGCGCAAGGTGCGTCTTGCCACCGCCCACTTCCGCCCGATGAATGGCAAATCAGCGATGGGCAACTGCCGCTTGTACGAGCCGCTCATCGCCGACGCCGGCCGACAAAAGGCCGACCTCATCGTCCTCGGCGAAACGCTCACCTACGCCTGGGTCGGCAAAAAAATGCACGAGGTCGCCGAATCGATCCCCGGCCCCTCCACCGAATATTTCGCCGCGCTCGCCAAGCAGCACAACCTCTACATCGTCGCCGGCCTGGTCGAGCGCGAGGGACATTTGATCTACAACACCGCCGCGCTCATCGCCCCCGACGGCAGCGTCGCCGGCAAGTACCGCAAGACCGCGCTCCCGCGCAGCGAGATCGACGCCGGCCTCTGCCCCGGCCATGAATACCCCGTCTTCGACACGCGCTTCGGCAAACTCGGCATCATGATCTGCTACGACGGCTTTTTCCCCGAAGTCGCCCGCGAACTGGCCAACCGCGGCGCCGAGGTGATCGCCTGGCCGGTCTGGGGCTGCAACCCGCTCCTCGCCCGCGCCCGCGCCTGCGAGAACCACGCGTACCTGGTCAGCAGCACCTACGAAGGCACCGCGAGCGATTGGATGATCTCCGCCATCTTCGACCACACGGGCGCGACGCTAGCTCAAGCCAGCGAGTGGGGCACCGTCGCCGTCGCCGAGGTTGATCTGAACGCCCGCACGCGCTGGCCAAGCCTGGGTGATTTCAAAGCCGAGATTCCGCGTCATCGGCCGGTGGTTGGCACGCCGTCGTAACCAACGTATCACGGGCGTCCCGCCCGTGCTGATCGTCTGGTCGTCCCGGGAACTTCGATTTCTGCAATCTCCAACACGTCACGCACGGGCGAGACGCCCGTGATACGGGCAGATGTCAGGCCTTTGACGTGGTCGCCACCGTGCCGCATTCCGGACATCGATCGGGTGTGGCGCGGAGGTCGTACCCGCAAGAGAGGCAATGCCCTCCCAAAGCATGACGCCGAAGCGCGCGCCAGTAGTTCACCAGCCAAGTCAAAATCAGCACGCCAGCGACCGCTATGATTGGCAGAAGCGCGACGTTGTAGCTGTAGTAGGCGCCCCGCCAGTCCCCGGTTCGCAAGTAACCGTGGTCGCCTTGGACGATTCCCCACCGCCAAAAGTGCGATCCCTTTTCTACTTCGCAAACCCTTTTGAAATGAGTCACGTCATTGGGCGGATCATCCTTGATGCAGTCGATAGTTAAACTCGCCTCATTCATAGCCACTCGCCACGACCGTCCTGCTCCCGCAATTCCGAACCGAATGTGCCACAGCAGGCCCGCATAGAATGCGAGAAGCAGCACCAGCGACAGTACCGTCGCGGCGTTGAACACGATGCGGCGCACGCGCTTCACACCCCGATCTTACCACCGCGACATCGCGTCGTGTGTCGATCGTGTATGTCGTGTATGTTCCCAGAGGGAGAGGGTGAGGTCGCTATTGCCTTGCGCCTACCCCACCTACCGGACCGGTATCTTCTTCTGTCCTTATATAAAGAAAAGAAAAAAGGGGCGCACGAAACGGTGGGGGGCCCGCGTGCATGCGAGCCCCCCCCACCCCACCCCGAAACACATACACGACATACACGACCTACACTCAGCGCGCCGGGGCGCGTCAGTACCAAGTCCCACGCATCACCTTGACCGTGTCCTTGCCAGCCGTGTTCAGGTCCACGCCATACCGGGTTTCGATCGCTTGAAGCTGACCCAGCACGCCACGAAAAACGTTCTTCCCCGAGGAGCGCACCGAATGCAACCCATACCGTTTGAGGATCTCCGCCACCCGCCGCGCTGAGACGCCGCGCATCGCATCGGCGTCCGCGCGCCTTGCCACTTCCAGGATCGTCTTGCAGTTGGGTTCCCGCCCGCGCACGGCGCTGTCCGTCAGCGTCCAGAGCAACAGGAAATCCTCCTCGGGCAACAAGCTCTCGCTTCCGCCGTCGCACAGCTTGTGGGCGTATTCCAGCACCCGCGGATGCATCGGCGGGACGATCGGCTGCGCGCCTCGCGCGATCCCTTGGCTGCGTTTGCTGCGTTCGCAATCGATCCACGCCGCCAGCGCCAGGATCGGTTGCCAGAGCTCGTACTGCCGCCCGCCCAGCGGACAGAGGTCTGCCATGCACGCAAGTTCCGGCGCGGCTTTGCCCAGCGGGCCTAACAGCGCCGCGTGCAGGCCATCCCGCAGGCGCTGCCACCGCGCCGGGTCGCGGTCGATCCGCTGGCGCGGCTTTGCCGAGCCGGGCGGCGAGCGGAACATCTGCACCGGGATGCAGCGGCTCGCCAGCGCGGGCGGGATCGTGTTGATGCACGCGATCGCCTTGGGGCCGTAGACCTGGAACTCGCTCATCTGGTAATTGTCACCGGCCGATTCCAGACGGCTCGCCCGTCCGCCGCGCTTGTACCCCGCGAGCAGGATGCTGCGCAGCTCGGCCACGTCATCACCCCCTTCGCTGAGGCGCTCGGCCTCATCGAGCAGCAGCGTCCCGCCGCGATCGTGCAACGTGCGAAAGAGCGCCGGCGCGGACAGATTGCTCGACAAGAGCGGCCGAAAACAGAGGCGCGACAAGAGCTCGAACACACGGGTTTTCCCGCTCCCCGCCGGGCCGGTGACGAACAGGTACGGCACCGCGTCCCACGCGACGTAGAGGTAGGTGAGCATCGTCCAGAGCGCGAGGGTGGCGATGAGGGGGTGGGGAGAAGGATAAATGGTGAAGGATGAAGGCTGAATCGGCGAAGCAGATGCCCCCGGTGCGGGCGGGTTCGATTCATCCTTCATCCTTCCGCCTTCATCCTTGCCTTGCTGCTCCTCGACATCCAGATACTCCTCCAGCGCCGCGATCACCTCGTCGAAGAGCGCCACCGGATCAACCTCATCGCCATCGAGCCAAGCCTTGCGCGCCGCTTCCGACCAACCCGCCGGCGTGGAAGGCGACGGGGCCGACGGCACCGGGTGCACCCAGAGCGCCGTGCCCGTTGGCCCCGCATCGATCCGCGCCGCAAGCGGACGACACTCGCGACGATCCTGGCTCTGCGCCGCCACATTCAAAACCGGGACGGGGACGGTTTGGGTCGTCTCACCGGCTCGACCATCGAACAGCCCCGGCTCCTCGGCCGCTTCGGCTGACAATCGCAGGTAAACCCGCCAGCGCCCCACCGCCTCACCGTCGCGGATCACCACCTCCGGCACGCTCACCGCCACCACGCCTTCGCAGATGATCAGCTCCGGCCGCACCACGCTCATCGCCCCCGCCGGCGTCTCGCGCTGCGCCGCCGCGGCGGCGGTTTCCTCCTTTCCCGCCGCGTCCATCAGGTCCACGCACTGCAGCAGCGCCTGCTCGATCCGCTCGGCGGCGTGCGGCTCGCCGGCCCGCTCCGCCAACCGCTGCGCCGCCTTGCGCCGCTGCGCCGACTGATACGGATCGACCAGATCCGCATCGATCACCCGATCGCCGTCGCGAATCGTTACCTTGATGCGCTTTCGCCCGTTCACCTCGACCAGTTCAGGAATCACTTCGATCATGACCGACCTCCCAATTTTGGAAGGATGAATAAGCAAGGCAACTGGATGAATCCACGCGGATTCCCCCCGTCCTTCCGATTCATCCTTCATCCTTAAACCTTCATCCTTGTTCTTGTTGCCCGGCACGTGCCGTCTAGCGCCTCCACGTATCCCACGCCGTCCAGCAGCTCGTACATCCGCCGCCAGAGCGTGCGCGCCTCGCGCACCGCGTTGCCCAATTCGATCAACTGCGACGCGTACTCGCGCACGTCGCCCGCGTCGTCCTCGCCGCAGCACGCAAGATCCACCAGGTTCTGCTCCGACCACCCTTACCCGCGCTCGTCCGGGTGCGCCTGCACGATCCAGAACCCACCCCAGCGCAGCGCTGCCCGCGCCATCGCCAGCACCTGCGACTTGTCGTCCAGCATGCCGTTCTCCGCGCAGCAGCGCACCGCCTGGTACATCAGCCGCGCATCGTCCCGCTCGAACAGCTCATCGCTCACGCCCGCCTCCTCTGCCCGCATCCACCCAACCCGCGGCCCGTGCAACATCGCGCCCACCAGCCGCATCTCCAGCTCCAACCGCCACGCCGCCACCTCCAGTGATTTCCGTTCCAGCCCCCAGCGAGGCTGCCACGCCGTCCAACCACTCTCGCCGCCGCACCATCGCGTCCCCCGCTGTCGCATGGCCCC
>JAQGHM010000181.1 GCA_028291615.1 Phycisphaerales bacterium
TGGAAAAAGGAGAGGATCAATGTCGAACATCGCGAAAGGTAAGTCCCGCCTCGGTCGAGGACTGTCGTCCCTGATATCGGTCTCCGAGCTTCCAGTGGAGGTGGATCTTCCAGCGGCCCCCCCTGCTCAGGCCGTTGAGGTCGAATCGGTTCCGAGCGCGATTCAAGCGACTGCACCGCCACCTGCTGCCACTATTCCCATGGAGATTCGAACCGACTCGATTCTGCCCAATCCCCATCAACCTCGTAAGCAATTCGATGAGGCTGGCATTCTTTCGCTGGCTGCCTCACTGAAATCCACTGGTCTGGTTCAGCCGATTGTGGTCCGGCCGAGTCCGGACGGAGTGGCTGGACAGTACCAGCTAATCGCTGGGGAGCGCCGTCTCCGCGCCGCCAAGGCCGCGGGACTGGAAACAATCCCAGCCGTTGTCCGCAATGTTGATCCGTTCAAACAGGCGCAGATGGCGTTGATCGAGAACGTCCAGCGGGAGGACCTAAACCCCATCGACAGGGCCCAGGCTTATCGCGCGCTCGTTGAACAGCTTGGCCTAACCCAAGCGGAATTGGCCAGCCGGCTAGGGGAAGATCGATCGTCCATCGCCAACTATCTACGGCTCTTGGATTTGGCTGAGCCGGTCCGGGATCTGGTCCGGGCGGGGGAGCTCAGTCTGGGGCATGCCAAGATTTTAGCCGGCATTGCCGACCCGACTCATCAGCAGGAACTGGCGGATCGGATCATTGGGCAGGGGCTGTCCGTCCGGAACTTGGAGCGGATCATGACCGAGGGACCGGTCGCGCCCGCGCAAGTCGTTGCTCCAGCCTCGCCGCATATACGTGACTTGGAACAGAGCTTGACGTCACAGTTGGGCCTTCGGGTGCAATTAAGATCGGCCGCGAAAAAGGGAAAGGGGCGATTGGTCATTCATTATTCTTCACTCGACCAGTTCGATCAGCTTCTGGAGCGGCTGGGTGTGAAGGCGGACTGAACCAATGTTCCACGTGGAACATCCGAAAGCCTGCCGATTACGGGGTGCGATTCCTCGCACCATGTTTTATGAACAAGTAACAAGCGACCAGCCGCGCTCCTCCCTACAATCATTGCATGTCCTCTCCCGTCGATCTCGCCATCATCGGTGCCGGCCCAACCGGGCTCTTCGGCGCCTTCTACGCGGGTTTGAGAAAGATGTCCGTCAAGCTCATCGACTCGCTCGAAATTCTGGGCGGACAGCTCACGACCCTTTATCCCGAAAAGTACATCTATGACGTCCCCGGGTTTCGGAAGATTCTTTCGAAGGACCTGGCCGCCCAACTGATCGAGCAGGGGATGCAGTTCGGCGCTGTGCCTTGCCTGGGGGAGCAGGTGCGGACGCTCGATGTCGATCCCGACGCGCGCACGTTCACGATCAGCACCAGCGCCGGCGTCCATGAGGCTCGGGCGATTCTGATCGCTGCGGGCGTCGGCGCCTTCGCCCCCAAGTCGCTCGCTTTGCCGAACGCTAAGTCTTATGAAGGCCACGGCCTCTATTACTTTGTCAGACACTTGGACGAGCTGCGTGACAAGCGCGTCCTGATTGTTGGCGGCGGTGACTCGGCCATCGACTGGGCCAACACCCTGGCGGGTCTGACGCGGAGCCAGACGCTGATCCATCGGCGCGACGTCTTTCGCGCCCACGAGGACTCTGCCGCCCGCATGCTGGCCGGTCCTACGCAGGTTCGATTCTTCCACGAATTGAAAGCCATCGGCGGCGACGGACACATCGAATGGGCCACCGTCTATGACAATCGTACCAATGACGAGCAAACGCTCGAAGTGGACGCGGTGCTGGTTAACGTGGGTTTCAGCAACTCGCTGGGTCCGATAAAGAACTGGGGGATCGACATCGCAGGCGGGTCGATCAAGGTGGACAGCACGATGCGCACCAGCCGCGAGGGGATCTTCGCCGCCGGCGATGTGACCACCTACCCAGGCAAACTCAAGCTGATCGCCACCGCTTTTGGCGAGGCGGCGACGGCGGTCAACCACGCCAAGAAATACCTCGACCCGACCGTCAACGTTTTCCCCGGCCATAGCACCAACATGGATTTTGATCCTAAACCCTGATGGCTGCCCTTGCCTGTCTGCCGCCGATCTTGCAGCATGGCAGACAGTATGGATTCATCAGCACTTACCGCTTGGCCAACCCTCTACCTCGTCCGTCATGGCGACACTGCCTGGAGCGGCGAGCGCCGGCTGGCGGGGCGAACCGATCTGCCATTGACCGAGCAGGGGGAGCACAACGCCAAGCAACTGGGTGAGCGGCTGAAATCCGTGCACTTTGACCGCGTTCTTGTCAGCCCTCTCCTGCGGGCGCGTCAGACGGCGGAGCTTGCGGGATTTGGCGACGCGGCAGTCGTCGATCCGCGGCTGATCGAGATGAACTTTGGCGAATACGACGGCAAGACGCGCGAGGAGATCATCCGCGTCCGGCCGGGTTGGACATACCTGCGCGACGGTTGTCCCGGCGGAGAGACGGCGGAGGATATCGGCCGCCGCGCCGATGCGATCCTGGCGGATCTGCTGGGGCGGAGGGAGACGGTCCTGCTCTTCGGTCACAGCGTGATCCTGCGCGTGCTGACGGCGCGGTGGCTGACACTGCCCCCCACCGCCGGTGGTCATTTCATGCTGTCGCCCGCATCGCTTTGCATGCTTGCCCACGACGCAGTCGAAGATGCGCCAGCGATCGGCTTCTGGAACGATCGCAGTCACATTGTCGGACAACATTCTTTGGCTTGATCGCGCGATTCGGATTGACAAGCCGCCGCAGACGTCTGACAACAATCGCATGACACCCAGCGACCTTGCCCGGCGGATCGATCACACGATTTTAAAACCTGAAGCCCTCCCGCCGGAGGTCCACAAGGTAGTTACCGAAGCGATCGAGTACGCCTTCGCATCGGTCTGCGTCGCGCCGGCGTGGGTGGGCAAGGTGTCTGCCATGCTCAAGGGAACGCCCGTCGCCTGCTGCACGGTCGTCGGATTCCCGAACGGCACGAGCAAACCAACGTTGAAGGCGATCGAGGCGTCATCCGCGATAAAGGACGGCGCGACCGAGGTGGATGTCGTGGCGTTCCTGCCGTTCCTGATCAACCATGACGTGGACGCCGCCAAGGCGGAACTGATGGAGGTTGTCCGAGCCGCGCGCGCGACGCGGTCGGACGTCGTTATCAAGGTGATCGTCGAGTCCGCCGCGCTATTGAAAGCGGGCGGCGAGAAGGGCGAACGCGCCCTGGCGACGGCTTGCCAGGCTGTCCGCCAAAGCGGCTGCGACTTCATCAAGACATCAACCGGATTTCATCCGGCAGGGGGGGCGAGCGTCGAAGCGGTCCGGCTGATGAAAAAGTATGGCGAAGGATTGCTGGTGAAGGCGTCAGGCGGCATTCGCGATCTTGCGACGGCGCAGGCGATGATCGAAGCGGGGGCGGATAGGCTTGGGTTGTCAGCGTCTGTCGCGATTGTGGAGGAGTTGAAGCAGGGGGGCACCAAGGCGCCGCAGCCGACCGGCGGATATTGATGGCAGGCGCCGGCGAAACAGTCTGGATTCCATTTAGCTTGGTTTGCTAGAATGCCTAACATGCGATGTTTTCGCACATCCATATTGTTTGCCGTGCTGGCGATGGTAGCGGGTTGCCCCCAGCCGCAACCGGCGCCTCAGGCAGCAAGCGTTCAGGCGATGCCGCCCGCGCCAATCCCGCCGCCCGCGCCGCTGGTTAAGCCTTATGTGATGCACTTGCCAGGCGTGTCGGGGACTTCGATTGTCGATTACAGTTTGCGGGATGGGCTGCAAAAGGCGGGGTTTGACGGGCCGTTTGAGATTTACGATTGGACGTGTCGCGATCCGGGGATTCCTGCGCTGCACAACCGGCAGCGGAACGAAGAGCAGGCGGCGATCGTGGCGGATTTATTGACGCGACAGTACCGCGCGCATCCGGAACAGCCGATTTACCTGACGTGTCACTCGGGAGGGTCAGGGCCGGCGATCTGGGCGCTGGAGCGTCTGCCGGCGGACGTGAAGGTTTACTGCTTTGTCATGCTCGCGCCCGCGCTCTCGCCGGCGTATGACCTGACGCTGGCGTTGTCGCATGTCAGTCAACATGCGTACTGCTTCAACAGTCCTGACGACGACCTGGTGCTGGGGACGGGGACGAGAATGTTCGGCACTATCGACGGCGTCCGTAGTGACGCGGCGGGGCGGATCGGTTTTCAACAGCCGCCGACAGCCGACGCCAGCCAGTATGCGAAGCTGATCCATCAGCCATATCAGTCAGCGTGGATGCGGTATGGGCACGTCGGCGGGCACATCGGGTGTATGGGGTCGCCGTTCGTGCAGGCGATTGTCGGGCCGGCGATGCTGGGGCGGGCCGCGGCGGCGGAAGTGATCAACAACGCTTACGCGCAACCGCTGCCGGATGTGTTGTGGCCGAAGTAAACACGAAAAGCACTCTGTCGGATGAAGCGGGGCGTGGGGTTGCGCCGGCGGATCGGCGCGCGCATCGACGCTGGCCACGGTGGAAGATCGCGTTAGCGTACGGCGTGCTGTTTGGGGTGGCGGTGGGGTCAGTCTGGATGATCGACGATCACGTCCTGAAGGCCTCCCCCCGTCCCAGCGCCGCCACTGCGCCGGTTAGCCAGTAGGTGGGGCAACGCGAATAGGGCAGCGCCGAGCAGACCGTGCAGCAGGACACAGGGCCAGATGGTTTGGGGCAGGATGAAGTTGACGCTCTGGCCCAGTTCAGTCAGGTGGTAGGCGACGGACTGTTCGGTCCAGTTGCCTAGGGCGCGCGAGAGTTGGCCATTGACTGCCATGGCGGGATGAAGCGCGATGCCGCGGGCGACGGCGGCTTCGCTTTCGCCGCCGTGCCAAGTGCTCGAAGCCCAGATGGGCCAAGTCAACCATGTGAGGCCGATGATGACCGTCAGGGCGGCAGACAGGATGGCGGAGCGGGTTGCCAGGCGCAGGATGGCTGACAATCCCGCCAGTGCGGTGGCATAGGCGAGCATGACAAGGCAGACGGCGAGCCATTCGCTGATGCGCGGGCGCTGCTCCGGGTCGCTAAGGATCGACGGTAGAAGGCAGAAGCCGCAGAGCGGCACGAGTATCGCGGCAATGACGATCAGGCGGTTGGCAGACAGGGTTTCGCTCAGCGTCAGCGGGGGGACGAGCAGCGTGAGCACGATCAGACAGCCGAGATATAGTCCGAGCGAGGGGCCGGCGGAGGCGAAGTTGGCGCCGCCGCTGATGAGCGCGAAGAGCAGGGGGGCGAGGGCGACTGACAGGAGACGGCGGGTGACGGACATGGGTGTCGGGATTTGGGTGGGCTGAGTACGGGCGGGACGCCCGTGATACGTTACGGTTTCGCTTCTTCGGGTTCGGGGCGGGGGGTGGTCATGTCCTGGTATTCTTTCTGGAGTTGGTCGATGACTCTTTGCACTCGGTCAGCTTCATCGATGAGGCGGTTTTGTTCGCGGCGGAGGGCGTTGATTACTTCATAATGGGCTTGGGCGGCATCGCGGAGTGCTTTGTTCTGCGGAGCGACCTTCTGCTCCCACTTGCTGCGCAGGGCTTTGACCTTTTGATCGTCGAGCTGCACGTCGGACAAAGGCTTGTCTGCTGCGGGGGCGGCGGCGTCGCTAGGGGCGGCGAAGATGTTGCCGCTGCGGAAGCCCGCGTCAGCCTTGGGTTTCTCGCCCGCAGGTTGGGTGGTCGCCTCCTTGCCGGCGGGCTCGATGACCATCCAAACGGTGGAACCCTTGGGCGGGACGACGTCGGGGTTGTATTCCCACTCCAGGGTTTCGTTGGCGCTGCTGGCGAGCTCGGGGATGTCGATGACGGTCAGGTCGAAGTTGACGACGGACACGATGTAGCCGGTGGTGTCTGCCGCGTATTTGCCGTCTTCCATCACGCGCGAACCGGCGAAGATCCAAGTCATCGCGGGCATCGGCTTTTTCGTCTTCACGTTGCGCATCATGCGATAAGCGGGGGTGCGAACCGATTTCCCGTCCTTGCCGGTCCACTCGCAGAAGATCTGGAGCGGGGGGCCGTGGGGTGGCAGCCACTTGTCTGCCGCCTTGGAGAAGCGGACGGGCTCGCCGGGCTGCAGGCCGAGCATGAGCAGGCCGAGGTGGAGGTGGGAGGGTAGAACTTGGCTGCGGAGGACGGCTTCGTGCTCGGCGGTGCCGGTCATGCAGCAGAAGAATTCTAGCGGCATTTGGGGGTTAAGCACCTGGCACTCAACGCGAAGCTGCTTGTGCGGCACGTCGACCAGCATGTGCGGCATCTTGGAGGCGTCGGGCTTGACGTCGGCGTCGGGTTTGTCTGCCGCGCGGGCGTTGAGCGCAAGCAAAGTGATCATGAAAATGGCGGAGATCGATCGGGACAGCGGCATGGAATCTCCTTAAAGGTGCGATGATCAGTTTACCCCGCAAATCACCGCTGGGATAGACGCGGTCGGGGGTCGTCGGTTCCGGTTGAAACTCGCCGGACGTTCCATCGTCTGAACGGCTGGGCTATATTCAGCCATCCATCTGAAGGGTTGTTCCATGCGCTTTGCTGTGTTGTTTCTCATCGGGTTGTTGCCTCTGCTTGCTCATGCGGTTGACGTGACCGAGCAGGCGACGGCGGCTCCGCTGCCGTGGGATCGGAAGGTGAACTTCGTCCTATCCGCCGCTCGCGATGCGCGCTCGGGGAAGATCTGGGTCGGGACGGAAGAGGCGGGCGCGTGGTGCTATGACGGCAAGGGGTGGACGACGTACACGACGAAGAACGGCCTGGGAGATGACAACGTGTTTGCGCTCGCGGTGGATGAGCAGGGGCGGGTGTGGGCGGGGCACGTGAATCATGGGGTGAGCGTGTTCGATGGGAAATCGTGGAAGAATTACGACGCGATGACCGGGCCGCTGGGGTCGCGCGTGTTCGCGATCAAGGTGTGTTCGGCGGGCCCGCGGGCGGGTGAGGTGTGGATCGCTTCGGACGGGGGGCTGGCGCGGTATTGGCCCAAGGATGATGCGTGGTCTTATGTGACGCGCGCGGAGGGATTGCCGGCGGATCAGGTGCAGTGCATAGCCTTTGATATTGACGGGCGGGTGATCGTCGGGACGCAGTGTGATGGGTTGGCGATCGCGACGCCGGCGGATGATTACGCGATGTGGACGACCGTGCCGGGACCGACGCGGCCGGGGACGGAGCCCGAGGGCGACGGGTTGCCGTCGTGCATGATCAATGACGTGCTGGTCAGCCGGGAGGGCGCTATCTATGTCGCCACGCCTTGGGGGTTGGGAAAATCGACCGATGGGGGGAAGACGTTTCGGTATCGTCGTGGGACGGATTGGGCGGCCAAGACGAAACAACGGACAGGCGGGAAACCTGCGGATTTTAAGGAGGCTCCGGAGGCGGCACTTCTGGCGGAGGATTACGTCACATGTCTGACTGAGGATGCGATGGGGTTGCTGTGGATTGGGTATCGCAGCGCGGGTTACGAGGCGGTGGACGAGCCGAATCAGGTTTCGCGGCACGCGGGGGCGTTTGGGCCGGGGCCGGGGAAGGCGGGCGAATGTGCGATTTGTATTTTGCCGCTGATTGACGGTGGGCCGCTGGTGGGGACATACGGTAGCGGATTGCTGCAGTCTGAGAAGTATTTCACCGGCGAGGGCGCAATGCGGCTGGCGCCGCTGGCGGCGCGCGAAGTGGCTGCGCATCCCGCGCCGGCGAAAGCGCCGGGCGGGTTGGCGGTGGACAAGATGCGGGCGCGGCTTGCGGTTGCGGCCGCGCCTAATGCGAAGTCTGCCACGGCTGCGTTTCTTGGGGACGACTGGACTACGCAGGGGGACGGCATCGGGCGCTATGGCAGGCAGATTTACTCCTTGCCCTTCTACGGCCCGGGGGGCTGGTCGCAGCAGTACAAGTGTGACGTGCACGTCGGCCCGCATCAGAATAAGAACAAGGGCGGGCCTTATACTTACTATCACACGATCGATGCGCAATCGCCGCGCGTGCTTTACATTCCGAATTCCGGCAAGCGCAATCAGGGGGAATGGAACGACGGGAGTTTCGATCGCGACGCGTACTCGGACACGTGGGAAGGGCCGGACCTTTGGATCGATGTTGCCGTTCCCGCCGGCGCTCATCGGCTGAGCCTTTACTTCATCAATTACGATGCGCACGGCTTGAACAATCGTCGCCGTGATTTTCTGGTGGAGGTCAAGGCCAAGGCTGCAAGCCTGGCGGAAGCGGACTTCGCACCGGCGCTGGCGAAGGCGCGGGTCGTCCAGTTTTATCATGGGGTGTACAAGCAGTTCATCCTTGCCGGTCCGGCGGAATATCACGTGAAAGTGGGGCGCAATTACAGCTTGGCGACGAAGGTTTCGGGCATTTTTCTGGATCGCCTGGAGGGGCCAGTGCCGCCGCACGAACCGTCGGGCGTGCCGATCATGGGGGAGGCGCAGGTGAAGCCGCCGGACGTTATAGATCCGCGGGAGCGCGAGAATGTCGCAATCCGCGCTGCGGCGGAGATCACGTCGATGCTGGATAAAAGCTGGTCGCGCGGCGATGCGCTGGCGCTGCAGCGGCCTTATCGCATGCTGGCGCTGCGCCTGGCGGCCGAGCAGGGGGGTGGGGCGGCGCTGCTGGCCAATTGGCGGTTTGCGATTCCGCTGATGAACGCGGCCGACCACCAGGATTTCGTGCGCACGGTCGCGGTGTCGCGCGAGTTGATGCTGGATAGAAATCCAAACATGATCGACACGCCGCTGCGCGCGAGCATGGCGGCGGCGTGGAAGAAGCTGCAGAAGCCGATCGCGGCGGGTGACGCGCCGGATCCGGCGACGTTAACGCGGGGTAAAGTTAATGCCGCCGATCCAGCAGCGATTCATGCGGCGCTGATTCCTTACCTGATCTTGCGCGCCGGCGTGGCGATCGACACGCGCTCGCTTTCGACGGATGGCCAGACCCTTGGCGATTACATCGGCGAATTCAAGGGCGTCGCCAAGGATCGCAAGGCGCTTTATCGGTTGACCGGGGAGTACCTGCTGTACAGCGACGCGCTGGCGCAGCGCAAGGGGGAGAAGAGCAAGCGACAGGCGCTGGCCTCGGCGTTGGCGGTGAATCAGGCGTGCCTGGAGTTGCTGGATGATACGTGGTTGGCGGCGCGGATGTCGGAGGCGCTGCTGGTTCCGCAGATCAAGAATGCGACGGTGGACGACGGGCCGCTGAGCCGCAAGGCGGTCATGGCCGCGATCGTCGCGGCTCACACCGACGATCCTGAGGGGTTGAAGGTTCTGCAGACGCGACTTGACACGGGTCATCCGTAGGGGCGGGCTGTCGGCGTCTTCGCGACCGCGCGTCAATCGCTCCTCACGCTTGCGAGATCAAACACCCCTTGTTCGCGGTTGAAGTACATCGAACCTTCGAACCATCCCTGCACGGCCTCGCGGCAGCGCAGGAGGGTGCAGTCGATGCGCATGGCGCGGCCTTTGGGGCTGGCGATGGTGAGGATGCCGCCATATCCGAGGGGCAGGCGGTGCCGCGTGACGAAGCCCAGGCCTTGCGTGTTCACGTCGCGCACGAAGAGTGTCCACGGCGGCACTTGCGGGGGATCGCTGAACAGTCGTAGCGAGGCGGCCACGCGGTAGATGCGGCGCGGCAGGCGTCGGCGGCTTTGTCCGCCATGCTCGCCCACTTCGAGCGCGGAGAGGATGAACTCCACCTCCTGGGGGATTCCCTGCGGCAGGGTGACCGACACCTTGGCGGGGGCGGGGCCAGATTTGTCGGACACCAGCGTCATGAATCCTCCAGTACGCGGCCCGGGCGCGGCGCTCGACCTCGAGTGCGCCGTCCTTGGGTCACTTTGAGATACGATTCACGGTCGCGCCGGGCAAGGATGCGCGGAAGTTTTTATGTGTCAGCTTCGCGGTGATCGGCGCGAATTCGCGTCTGCCGTGTCCGACACCCCTTGTTATGGGACTCAAGTGTTGTAAAACAGATGGCCGACATAGTGGTGGAAGGATTCCAACACTCGCGCGCCCGGCGGAGCCGCGCTGCGCAAGCAAGGACGCTTAACGAGTAAGGAGACACCGTGGCCTACGCATGGCAGTCCGTCGAAGAGGCAGCCGTCACCCTGGGGATTTCCACCCGCACGCTTCACCGTCGAATCAGCAAGGGAGAAGTCGAGACGCGCCTGGAAGATGGCAGACGCGAGGTGCTGGTTTGTCTGCCCGATCCCGAGAGTATAGTGGCGGAAGAACCGGCTGAGGTGACGGACACCTTCTCGATGCCGGCGTCGTTCTCACCGCCAACTCCGTCCGACAATAACACCGCGATCATCCTTGCGGAGAAGGAAGTCGCGCTGGCCAACGAGAAGGTTCGCCGCACGGAACTGGCGTTGGCGGCGTTCCAGCACACATCGACGCTGCTTCAGCAGGAGGCGTCACGCACGCGCGTCTCAGCGCGCTGCGCCTGGGCGGCGGTGGCGGTGCTGTCGGTCGGCGTCTATGTCGCGGTCGGCTGGACGGCATCACAGGTGACAGCCTTCCGGACCAACAATGCCAATCTGACCCGCGAATTGAACCAGGCGACGGTCACGGTCGAGCAGAAGACGGTCGAGCTGGAAAAGTACCGTGGCGAACGTGACGAGGCGCGACAGGCGTCGGCCAGGAGCGATGGGGAGCTGTCAGCCACCAAGGCGACGCTGGCGGCTGCTAAGAAGCCAGCGACGCAGCCGAGCAGCTTTCTGGAGAAGCTTGCCCGCATCGCGGGGGAGTGACGCTAAGAAGCGCTACTTCAACGGCTTGCGAATTGAACTTGGGTCACTTGCAGGGCGTACTACAGGCTGATAGAGTACGTGGCTCGCGATTTTCGCACATTTACGTCTGACTGACGAAGCGGGCTGGGCCTGTTTCGCACGATCGGCGGCTTAGGAGTTGATATGAAGCCCAAGATTCATCCGAAGTATCAAAACTGCTCGGTGCATTGCGCCTGCGGTAACACGTTCACCACCCGCAGCACCTCGGCGCGCATCGCCGTGGATATCTGCGCGGCTTGTCATCCGTTCTTCACGGGCAAGCAGAAGTTCGTCGACACCGCCGGCCGGGTGGAGCGGTTCAGCAAGAAGTTCGGCGGGACGTACAGCTTCCAGAAGACGTCGGACACTGCCACCGGCAAGCCGGTCGCCGCCGAAGCGGTGGCTGCCAAGTAATCAAAAAGAAACACGGGCTGAATCGCCCGTGTCGTTTCGAAAACGCCACCGTCGTCCCCCGAGCCCCCGTCAAAGCTTGGGACGACGGTGGTTTTTTGATGCGCCAGACGAGCACAATGCGGTGGATTTCCGGTTCTGGAAGACCTGGAAGGGCGCGGCAACAAATGAGGTGGGGGAGTCACCGGCGGTGGACGGGATCGTGCGCAGATTTCGTGGGTCAACGGTGCGTGCCGACGCGGGGTATGGTTGAAGGTTTACGACCTACGTCATGTCTCGCAATCACCCGGAAGGAGGCTTCTCATGGCACGGTTCTCTCGGCCCGTTCGTCCCACCACCAATTCCGCCACCCGCGCAGCCGCCCGCCCGGCCGCGACCGCTGTAGTCTGGGTGGAAGTTCTCGAACATCGCACGACGCTCTCCGCGGCAACGGCGGCGGCACCGTCGGATCGGGCGGTTGCGACGGCGCAGGCCCCGGCGCTGAAAGTGGCGGTGCGGCCGGTGAAGCCGGCGCCGGTCACATCGCGTGCCGCCGCGGCTCCCACCTCGACGAACACGTCCACGACGACCGCCTCGGCGCCGCTGGCGACGTTGACGCTCAAGCCGCTGGACCTGAACCTCCTGGGCTTGGAGGTCAAGACCAGCGTAATTACGATCACGCTGTCAGCGAAGGCGGGGAAAGGGCAGTTGCTGGGGAACCTGCTGCACACGGCGTCAACGCTGGTGAACCTGCAGCAGGCGAGCGCGGCGCTGAACCGGGTACTGGGGTCAACGGTGGATCTGCTGAACGCGACTCACCTTTCGATCAGCGGGGTCGGGACGGGGACGCTGACGTCGGCGAAGGCGGCCACCACGAAGGTGGCAACGGTATCGATCGCGCCGGTGCACCTGAACCTGCTCGGCGTGAACGTCGATACCAGCCCGATCCAACTGAGCATCATTGCGCACTCGGGGAACGGGCTGGTGCTGGGGAACGTGCTGGCGGCGCTGGCGAACCTTTTTAACCCGCCACTGCCGGCGAAGCTCAACGTGGACACGGTGAACGCGAAGCTGGCGGCGCTGCTGGGACAGTTGAATCAGCAGATCCCGGGGATTGCGGCAGCGCCGGTGACGCCTGTGACGGCAATGCCCGGCCGGGTGGTGAGCCTGACGGTGCCGCCGCTTGATCTGAACCTGCTGGGGCTGGGGCTGAAGACGTCGCCGATCACGGTGGACGCGACGGCGCGCAGCGGCAGCGGGCTGCTATTGGGCAACGTGTTGACGACAGCGCTCAATACGCTGGGCGCGACGCCGCAGAACCTGGCGGACCTGAGCAACAACCTCAACGGGCTGTTGGCGAAGGTCGTCGGGGTGCTGAACGCTGGGACGGCGACGGTGTCGGCGGGGGCGGTGAACAAGCTGGCGCCGATCGTTCAGACGCTGCTCTCGCCGACGCTGACCAACCCCGTGCCCGGGTCAACGGCGCAGGTGCTGAATTTGGTGATCGCGTCGGCGGACGGGACGAGCCCGCCGGTCAAAGTTGACCTGCTCGGGCTGGACGTGACGACGAGCAATATCATGGCCGTGCTGACGGCGAAGACCGGCGACGGGCAGGTGCTGGGGAACATGCTGTACAACCTGGCGAACCTGGCGAATCCGAACGGGACGGGCGCGCTGCTCAACCTGTTCAACCGCCTTGGCACCGCCGCCTACACCGGCACCGCGCCGTCGGCCAATACGACGACCTCCGGTCCGGCGCTGCCGGCGCAGCAGCTCCTGAAGGTGAACTTGAAGCCGCTCGACCTCAACCTGCTGGGGTTGGAGGTGAAGAGCGACCCGATCACGGTGACGGTCTCAGCGCAGCCGGGCGCGGGCGATCTGCTGGGCAACGTGCTGTCGGGCGTGACGGCGCTGCTTAACGTGTCGGCCATTAACAACGCCCTCAACAACGTGCTGGGGACGGCCGTGGACCTGGCGAACTCGGCGGCGCTGGCGGTCAACGGAGTGACGGCGGGGGCGCTGGATACGAGCGCGGCGGGCGTGTCGGCGACGGACGTGCTGAGTCTGATCGTGTCGCCGGTCCACCTGAATTTGCTCGGGCTGCTCGTTGATACGGGCCCGATCCACCTGACGGTGACGGCCAACGCCGGGCCGGGGCTGGTGCTGGGGAACGTGGTGACGGACCTGGCGAACGTGTTCAACCCGCCGCTGCCGGCGACGCTCGACGTCGACGCGATCAACGCGCGTCTGGAGCAGTTGTTGGCGCAGTTGAACCAGCAGATCCCGGGGATTGCGGCGGCGCCGGTGGCGACTGTGAAGCTGGCGCCGGGCCAGGCGCTGAGCCTGACGGTGCCGCCGGTGAACGTGAACCTGCTGGGGCTGGTGCTTAAGACGTCGGCGGTCACGGTGAATGCGACGGGCCAGACGGGCAACGGGCTGCTACTGGGGAACGTGCTGGCGACGGCGCTCAATACGCTGGGCGCGACCCCGGCGAACCTGAGCCGGCTGGACAACGACGTGAATGCGCTACTCGCCAAGGTGGTGGGGGTGTTGAACGCGTCGGCGTTAACGCTGCCGGCGAGCGCGCTGGCGGCGCTGCCGGGCGTGTTGCAGACGCTGGCATCGCCGACGCTGACGGCGCCGACGGGGACGACGTCAGCGACGACGCCGGTGCTGGACCTGGTGATCGCGTCGCCCAACGGCGGGAGCACGCCGCCGGTGGACGTGAACCTGCTCGGCCTGCGCGTGACGACAAGCAACGTGACGGCGCAGCTCAGCGCGCGGACGGGCGATGGCCAGGTGCTGGGGAACCTGGTGTATAACGTGGCCAACCTGTTGAACCCGAATGAGTCGTCAACGCTGCTGTTGCTGTTGGCGCAGTTGAGTCAACTCGGGACGGTGTAGATTTCCAGGCGCACGTGGGCTGTACGGTGGCGTAGAGTTCCGCCCGCGCAAGTGGTAAGGATCTGGTTTTATTTGCGCGCTGATCAGATCGTCCGGCGGCTGCGCATGCGCTTGGCTCCACCGAGGGCACAGAGCGCGCCGGGGATGCCAAGGAGCAAGGCCGGCGGAAGCGGGACGGCCTCGACGGCGATGTCAGCGAGTTGCAAGCCACCGCCAACTGAGCCGACCAGGGTCGCTGCGCCGGTGGAGAGGTTTATCGTGTAGAAGCTGGAAGTGGCGCCGGCGCCCGGTGCGAGTGAGGCGAAGCCGGTATTACCGCCGCCCGCGTCGTTGAAGATGTCGAAGCCGACGGTGCTTGTCGTGTTCACGCCCAAGGGCCCCGTGGTGTTGAGCGTGCCGTTGTTCGGCGGGTTCTGGGTGACGAGGATATCGATCGCGGAATCGATGCCGTAAAGCGTGGTCGTCGTCGAAGGAGCGTTGTTGTTCGTGTAGGCGGAACCGACGACGTTGGGATTGGCGGCGGCGTTGGCATCGCCGACAGCGTAGGCGAGATTGGTGTCGGTTGCGGCGAGGCCGCCGGTGATCGGGTTCAAGCGGATGTTCTGATCGGCGTCGCTGGTGACGCGGATGCGGTCGACGGTGGGATTGAAATCGAATCCGAACGAGGTTCCGCTGAGGGTGAATGCACCGTTGCTGCCGACCTGGGTTGCGGCACCGGTGACGGGATTAATAGTGTAGAGACGACTGCCGGAGCCTAAGCCGTAAAGCTGACCGGTGGCGGGTCGGAAATCGATGCCTGCCAGGGTTTCTCCGGATTGCAGGCCGCTGATCGGAACCGAGCTTGTGATGGCGTCGGGTGTAGCGCTGTCAAAGCGAACCAGGTTGCCCGTTGACGTCACGCCATAAACCGTCGCAGCTTGTGCTGACGGAGCCACAACGACGGTGGCGGCTCCGAGAAGTGCGAACGTCACAGATTTGCGATTCAGAAAATTCACGGTCTTCCTCTCCAATGAAGTGTTGCGCTGAGCCCAGTCCGATAATTGCAATGTAATGAGTACCACACGCAGCCACAAGCAAAATCCCGTCTAAATGTAAGGGGAACCTCCGATGTAAACATAGGTAAGCACCTTGGAGCTTGCATCGCGCCCCCGTCCGATCACAATGCGGCGAATTTCCCTCAGGAGGATGCGGATGCGAAGTTGCGTATGGGTGTTGTTTTTGACCGTCAGTTGCGCCGCGGTTGCACAGGATGTGAAGCCCGGGCAACGGGATCGCAAGGAGCAGGGGAGTCCGCTTCCACTCGACAAATCCGCCGCCGCCATGACGCTGCCGGATGGGTTTAGCGCGACGCTCTTCGCGGGCGAACCGGACGTGCATCAACCGATCGGGTTCTGCATCGATCATCGCGGCCGGCTTTGGGTGGCCGAGAACGATTCGTATCCGAAGTGGGAGGAGCACGGCAAGGACAAGATCGTCATCTTTGAAGACACGGACGGCGACGGCAAGTTCGACAAGCGCACCGTGTTCGCCGAAGGGTTTCACTACATCACCGGCGTGCAGGTGGGCATGGGCGGCGTCTGGGTGGCGGACTGTCCGAACCTGCTCTTCTTCCCCGTGAAAGAAGGCGAGGACAAGCCGTCGGGCGAGCCGGAGATCAAGCTCGATGGCTGGAACTGGAAGGGGCAGCACAACGTGCCCAACTCGCTAACGTGGGGCCCGGACGGTTGGCTTTACGGGTGCAACGGGATCACGGTGGACTCAGTCGTCGGCGCGCCCGGCACGCCGGCGGATCAGCGGGTGAAGATCAACTGCGGCGTCTGGCGGTATCACCCGACGAAAAAGATCTTCGAGCGCTACGCCGAGGGGACGACCAATCCGTGGGGCCTGGATTATGACGAGCACGGGCAGATGTTCATGTCGAACAACGTGGTAGCGCACCTCTGGCACGTAATGCAAGGGGCGCATTACGAGCGGATGCGCGGGAACGACTTCGATCCGTACATCTTCGCGCAGATCAAGACGATCGCCGATCACCTGCACTGGGGCGGCGGGGTTTGGACGAGCGGCCGGGGCGGAGAGGCAAACGACGCCGCGGGGGGCGGGCACTCGCACGCAGGGTTGATGCTGTACTACGGCGAGGCGTTTCCGCCTGAGTACCGCGGCAGCGCGTTCATGTGCAACACGCACGGGCACCGGATGAACAACGACGCGCTGGAGCGCAAGGGGAGCGGGTTTTTGGCTCACCATCGGCCGGACTTCATGCTGGCGAATGACAAGTGGTTCAAGGGCGTGAGCGTGCAGCAGGGGCCGGACGGATCGATCTACTTCATCGATTGGAGCGACACCGGCGAGTGCCATGATTACGACGTCACCGACCGGGAGCACGGGCGTATCTACCGCGTGGCGTACAAGGGAACCAAGGCAGCGGCGGTCGACCTGACGAAGGAGAGCGACGAGAAATTGGTCGAGATGCAGACGTCGAAGAACGAGTGGCTCGCGCGGCATGCGCGCATCGTCCTGCGCGATCGCGGCCTTAAGGGCGATGCCAAGTCGAAGCTGACGGCGATGTTCGACTCCGACGGCGACGCCGTACACCGCCTGCGGGCGATGTGGACGCTGCACCTGTGCGGCGCGATCGACGAGGGGCGCTTGATGAAGGGGCTGGCGGATTCAGATGAATACGTGCGCGGCTGGGCGATTCAATTACTCGCGGAGGACAAGCAACCGCCGACGGCGGCCCTGGCAAAGTTCGAGGCGATGGCGAAGGAGGATGCGTCGCCGGTGGTGCGGTTGTATCTCGCCAGCGCGATGCAGCGGACGCCGATCCAACAACGTCGCGGCGTGATGGAAGCGCTGTTGGCGCACGAGGAAGACGCGACGGATCAGAACCTGCCGCTGATGTACTGGTACGCGCTGGAGCCGGTGGTGGGCGCGGATAAGAAGGGGGCGGTGGAGATGCTGTCGAAGGTGAAGATCGCAAAGGTGCGCGAATTGATCGCGCGGCGGATGGCGATGAAGTGACCGCGATTAAATCGTCTTGAGGCGCTTGATGCTTGGCAGTCCTGTGATTGGATCTTTCGTCACGGTGTCGGTCTTGTTGACGACGGCGTAGTCGTTGGCGGCGATGCCGTCTTTTGAGCCGCCGCCGCGGAGGGTGTCCTGGCCGGCGCCGTCGTCAGCGTAGAGGCGGTCATTGCCGAAACCGCCATCGAGGAGATCGGCTCCAACGTCGCCGGTGATGCGATCGGCGCCGTCTTCACCAAAGAGCGAATCGTTGCCGGCGCCGCCGTTGATGAGATCATCCCCCGCGCCGCCGTGGATCACGTCATTGGCATCGCCGCCGGTGAGGGAGTCGTTGCCATTCTGACCGTTGAGCGTCGATCGGATCGCAACGTGATACTTCCATCCGCCAGCGACCGAGACCGAGTCGTTTCCGTCTCCGGCGTTGACGAGAATGGATTTGACGGAAGCGAGGGGGAAGTTGGTCGTTTCAACTGTGCTCAAGGTGCCAGTGTTGTCGGGCTTCTTGATCGTCGATTTCTGGGTCACAATCAGTTGGCCTTTGGTCGTGCGCACCATTGAGATGCGATCGTCATTCGGCGTGCCGTTGATCGTGAGTAGGCCAACGGCAGAAAGGGAGGCCGATAAGAAGCGACGCTCTTCAAGAAGTTCGATATGCATGAAATCCCTTGTATTAATGTGTACGGCGGATGTTAGCTTTATTTGTGAGATATGCAACAGAAATTTTTGGGAAGCGTTCGGGCGGATGGCGGGGCCTAAGTTTTGATCGTTCTGGCAATGCGGTCTGACACGCGATACGGTAGCCCGCCTCGGAGGCAGGTAGAAACGCGCACTCCCCATCTTTTCAGCAGGAACCACCATGTCCTTTCCCGGTCGGCAGGGCGGCCTCGTCAATTGCGTCAGCGAGGTGCTTGAGCCGCGACGGTTGTTATCCGTTGACGTGCTGACGTGGCATAACGATCAGGGGCGGACGGGGCTAAATTCTGGCGAGGTCATGCTGACCCCTGCCAACGTTAACGCCAGCACGTTCGGAAAACTATTCTCCTATCCGGTCACGGGCCAGGTCTACGCGCAGCCGCTTTACGTATCGAACCTGACAATTCCGGGGAAGGGCGTTCACAACGTCATTTTCGTCGTGACGCAGAACAACGATGTGTACGCGCTGGACGCCAACAGCAACGCGGGCGTGGGCTCGGGCGTGCTGTGGCACGTCAATCTCGGACTAGCGGCGGCGACGCCCAATTCCTTTTTTGCCAACCGCTATGGGCCGTATCACGATATTAATCCGCAGGTGGGGATCACCAGTACGCCGGTGATCGACCGCGCGACGAACACGATGTACCTGGACGCGTTTACGAACGACGTCGCTGGGCAGAACGTCTACTCGCACCACATTCACGCGATCGACCTGACGACCGGCGCGGACAAGCTCACGCCCAAGCTCGTGACCGCGGCCATGAAGGGAAACGGCGTCGGCGGCGACGGCACGACGATCACGTTTGCAGCCACGCAGCAGTTGCAGCGGCCCGCGCTGAGTTTGCTCAACGGCGTGCTCTACGTGACCTACGGCGGCTACGCCGACACCGACCCGTATCATGGATGGATCCTGGGATTCAATCCGGCGACGCTGCAGTTGCAGAGCGTGTTGAATACGACGCCGAACCTGATCGCCACGCCCGCCTCGGCGACGGCGGATGAAGGGGGCATCTGGATGACCGGGGCAGGCCTCGCGTCCGACGGCACGAACATGTTCCTGCTCATCGGCAACGGTGACTTCAACGCCGCGCTGGGGGACTACGGCGATTCGATTTTGAAAGTCGCCCCCGATTCCAGCACGGTCGCGCAGCCGAACATCAACGGTTACGGTTTGAAGGTGGCGGACTATTTCACGCCGTACAACCAGTTGTCGTTGTCGAACGCCGATGCGGATCTCGGCTCGGGCGGGGGCATCGTGCTGCCCGATCAGCCGGGCGCGCATCCGCACGAATACGTCGGTGCGGGCAAGCAGGGCACGGTCTACCTCGTCGATCGCGACAATATGGGCGGCTACAACTCGACGACCGACAACGTAATCCAGAAGGTCAGTCTAGGGCACGGGGTTTTCAGCAGTCCCGCGTACTTCAACTTCTCGGTTTACTACCAAGGCGTCGGTGACGTACTGAAGCGGTATACGCTGACCAACGGCCTGCTCTCGGCAGCGCCGGCGGTGCAAGGGGCGCTTGCTTACAGCGCGACGCCGAGCATCTCGTCCAACGGCTCTGCCAACGGGATCGTCTGGGATACGCAGAACGATGCCACGCATCAGGTGCTGCACGCTTATAACGCGATCACACTCGCCGAGTTGTACAACAGCAACCAGAGCGGCACGCGCGACCAGATGGGGACGGGCGTGAAGTTCATTACGCCGACCATCGCCGACGGGCGCGTGTTCGTGGGCGCCGACGGCGCGGTGAATGTCTATGGTCTCATTTCGCCGCCGACCACTGCGCCGGCGGCGCCATCAAGCCTTTCGGCGGCGGCGGCGAGCGCGACGTCGGTGCGCCTGACCTGGGTCGACAACTCCGACAACGAGGGCGGGTTTAAGATCGAACGCTCGCCTGACAATAACAGTTTCACGCAGATCGACATCGCCGGCGTGAACGCCACGAGCTATCTCGACACGACCGCCTCACCGAGCACGCAGTATTACTATCGCATCCGCGCGACCAACGTCATCGGCGACTCGGCGTACACGTCGCCTTCGGCAAGCGCCAGCACGCCGGCGGTCACCGGGGCGGTTTACGTGTACCACTTCGACGCGGGTTCGGGAACGCTCGCGGTCGATTCGATCGGCGGCAACAACGGCACCCTTACGGGTAGTCCGCTTCCGCAGTGGGTCGCGCCCGGTCGGGTCGGGTCGTCGGCGCTGAACTTCAGCGGCGACGGCGTCGCCCTGCAGACGGCGCTGGAATCGGCGGTGAAGGTGACGACCAACCTTGCGCCGGTCCTGGGGTCGACCAGCACGCTGACGGCGTGGTTCAAAACGACGCAGGTCGGCAACAACACCCACTATTCGGCCCCGGCAATCACGGGGGTCGAGCAGGCGGGCGGCGGGAAGGACATTAACTGGGGGACGCTCAACGCGTCGGGGCGCATCGGCATTTACGTGGGAGATTCCGGCGGCATCTACAGCATCAACCCCGTCAACGACGGCCAGTGGCATGCGATCGCCATGACCCGCGACGCCGTCACCGGCTTTGTCCAACTCTTCATCGATGGCGTGCTCCAGGGGAGCGGAACGTTCGTAGCGGGCGTTGAGACCAGCCAGTTCTTCCTGATCGGCGCGCTCTCGGACGTGGACAACGGCGGCATCATCCGCACGGGGGACAACTACTTCAATGGCAGCCTCGATGAAGTACGCATCTACAACCAGGTGCTGGGCGCCGACGAGATCAGCGGATTGTCGCAAATCCCCGCGGCGCCGACGCTCACGGGCGCGACGGCGATCTCCGGAACGCTGGTTCACCTTACGTGGACCAGCCCGTCGGCGTTCGCGCAGAATATCGAGGTCTACCGGAAGATCGGCACGGGTGGCACGTACGGCTTGATTGCCACGCTTGGCGCCACTGCAACGGTATACGACGATCAAAACCTCACCCCCGGCACGCAGTATTTCTACACGATCAAGGCGACGGATGTCGCGGGGAGTTCGCCCGCGTCCAACACGCTGAGCGTAACGCCGCCGCTGGCGACGGTCGTGGATAACCTGATCTTTTATAATGGCAGCAAGTTCGACGACCAGAACGGATCGTCTAACATCACCGATCGAACTGCGATCGCCACCGACAAGCGCGCGCTCCTGCCGGGCCAGACGGCAACCTTTGCCAACTATTCCAGCTACGACAAGGGGATCAATGGCGTGCTGATCGACGTGGCGAACTTTTCGAACCTGCCGCGCTACGAGGATTTTTCGTTCACGATCGGCAATGATAATGCGCCCGGCGGCTGGGCGAGCGCGCCGGTGCCCGACATCATCAATACGTACCCCGGTCGCGGGCCGGGCGGGTCGACCCAGCTCACGTTGATCTGGGAGGACAACCAGATCCAGAACACGTGGCTTCGCGTGGCTTTGCTGGCGAACTCCAACACCAACCTGGCCACGGATAACGTCTTCTATTTCGGTAGCGCCATCGCCTCGACAGGGAACAATCCGGCCAGCGCCGCCGTTACCACCGCGGATGACCTCGGCGCCCGCGCCAATAAGACGGGCCTGGGCAGTGCGACGCTCACGAACGTTTACGACTTCAACCGCGATGGCCGGGTGGACGTGCAGGACGAGCTGATCGCGCGCTCGCACCATTCGGGTCTGAGCCCGCTGCAACTGATCGCACCGCCCGCGGCGGCGGGCGCGGCGCCGGTGGTGGTGACGGGGGCCGAGGAGCTGTCGTCGGCGGTGGTCGCCAAACCCAAGCCAGCGCCAGAGCTCACACCGGCGCCGCGGCCCAAGCCGGTCGTTCAACCCAAGCCCAAGACGCCGCCCAGCGTGTTTGGGGCGGTGCGGATCGCGCCGCCGTTGAAGCCGGCGATATCGGTCAAGCGCAAAGAGACCAGCGACCTGCTGGGAAGGAACATGGGAGAGAAATGATGTTGAGGAAATTTGTAAACACGCTGCACGGGTTAATGCTTAGGGCTTCGCTGGCGCTGCTGGCATTGGCGGTCATGCCGATCGCGACGTCGCGCGCGGACGTGATCACGGTGCCCCATGTGACGCTCCTGGCGAACACGCCGGGTCAAACCGTCCTGATCACGATCAGCGGCGCGACCGCCGTCGCTGGCGAAGATTTCTTTGCGCAGATCGGGGATGGCGGCACGTTCAACAAGGGGACGAACACGAAGCCCATCTTCACGAACGTGGATATCCTTACCGGAACGATCTTCGCCGCGAGTAATACAGGCGCCACGCGCGATCCCAACAACCCCGAAAGCGCTCATCCGTTGATCTGGGTGGATGGCACGACGACGAACACCAGCATCAGCCCAACCGTCACCGACAGCGGCCTGCTGGCGACGTTGACGATCGACACCACCGGCGTCACCAGTGGCACGTTCCCGCTCATCCTGAGCGGTGTGGGCTCCGGGCTGACCACTGGCGGCTTCACGACCGATCTGATCGGCGCGAACAACGCTCCGATCTCGCTGACGATCAACAACGGCTCGATCACCATTGCGGCGCCGGAACCGGTGGGCCTGGCATTGTTTGGCATCGTGCTGATCGTCACGCGCCGCCGCCGCCGCAAACTCACTTAACCCGGCGTGAATACACGCCGCGCTAACCAAGTGGCGCTACTCCTCTTTCTCCTCCCGCGGCTTGTACTGCGCCACGATCTGCTGCTGCACGTGCGGCGGGACGGGTTCGTAGTGGCTGAACTCCATCACGAAACTGCCCTGGCCACCGGTGACGCTCTTGAGTTGTGATTGATACTGCATCACTTCGCTCAGCGGCGCCTGCGCTTTGACGACGGCCATGCCGCCGGGCAGAAAGTCCTGCCCCTGGATGCGGCCGCGCTTGCCGGAGAGGTCGCCCGTGATCGAACCGACGTTGGCCTCGGGCACCGTCACTTCCATGTTGACGATCGGCTCGAGCAGCACCGGCTTGGCCTTAAGCACCGCATCCTTGAACGCGTACTTGCCGGCAGTGCGGAAGGCGACTTCCTTGCTGTCCACCGGATGATGCTTGCCGTCATACACGATCACCTTCACGTCCTGCAGCGGATAGCCCGCGAGCACGCCCTGATCGAGCAGGTCACGCACACCCTTTTCGACGGCCGGAACGTACTGCCCAGGGATCGTTCCGCCGAAGATTTCGTCGGCGAACTCAAACCCTTCGCCGCGCTCCTTGGGTTCGATGCGGAGGTAGACCTCGCCGAACTGTCCAGCGCCGCCGGTCTGCTTCTTGTGCCTGTGGTGCCCTTCAGCCTTGAGCAGAATCGTCTCCTTGTAGGCGATCTTCGGCGGCTTGGTGTCCACCTCGATCCCGCGATTCTTCAACCGCTCCAGCACGAGCCGCAGGTGCAACTCGCCCAGACCGTAGACGACCATCTCGTGGGTCTGGCGATCGACGTTGGTCTTAAACGTCGGATCTTCCTCGACGATCTTGTGGAGCGCGCCGCTGATCTTCTGTTCGTCCCCGCGCGACTTCGGGCTGATCGCAAGGCCGTACATCGGCGTGGGAAAGCGCAGCGGCTTGAGGTGCACGCTATCGAGCGCGTGATCGTCGTGCAGGACGTCGTTGGTGTGGATGTCGTCGATCTTGGCGACCGCGCCGATGTCGCCGGTGATGATTTCCGTCGCCTCGCGGTGTTCCTTCCCCTGCAGGTGGAAGACGTGCCCGAGCTTGATCGGCTTTTTGTTGTGGCCAATGTAAACCTGCGACTGCCCGGTGATCCGCCCCTGGTGCACGCGAAAAAGTGCGAGCTTGCCGACGAACGGATCGGTCGTGACCTTGAACACGTGCGCCAGCAGCGGCCGCGTGCTCTCCTCGTGCACCTCGAACGGTTTTTCTTCGGTTCCGTCGCCACTCAGGAAGTTGGGCATGTTCCCCTCGATCGGCGATGGAAAGTGCAGGACGATCGCGTCGAGCAATTCCTTCAGCCCCACCCCGTTCTTCGCGTCCGTAAAGACAATCGGCACGACGTGCCCCTCGTCCATCGCCTTCTCGAATGGCGCGTGCAGCGCGGTGTAGTCCGGCTCTTCGCCGCCCAGATATTTCTCCATTAGGTTTTCGTCCATCTCGACGATCTGGTCGAGGATCGCAGCATGGCAGCGGCGCACGGTGTCGAAATCCGCCGTCCCCTCCGTGCTCAGCAGGCAGTCCGCCACGCTCTTGCCGCTGCTCGTCGGAAGGTTGATCGGCAGGCATTCATTCCCGAACGCATCGCGGATCTGCTGCACCAGCGTCTCGAGGTGGACCTCGGGCATGTCGATCTTGTTGACGATGATCGCGCGGCACTTGTTGCTCTCCTTCGCCGCCTCCATCAGCCGGCGCGTGACCACTTCGATGCCGCTCTGCGCGTTGATCACCACGGCCACCGTCTCCACCGCCGGCATGCACGCCACCGCCTGCCCGATCAGGTCCGGCGAGCCGGGGGTATCGATCAGGTTGATTCGCTTACCCTGGTGATCCAGGTGCAAGAGGGTCGAAAAGATCGAATGCCCATGTTCCTTTTCCTCCTTCTCAAAATCGCTGAACGAGGATCCGTCGGCGACCGTGGCCTTGCGGTTGACCGCGCCAGATGCGAACAGGAGTGCATCGACCAGCGTCGTCTTTCCCGAGCCCCCGTGACCGGCAATCAGGACGTTACGAATATCCGCGGTGGTATAGTTGGGCATGGATCGGACTCCTGGTTATTCAGTTGTCAGCATTCGCCAGACGTGCCCGACGGCACGCCGTCAGTGATTAATTAAGTGTATCTACGAGAGTTGCGGGCGACAAAGGTTTCTTTTGGAGTCTGCCCTAAGGAATGCATGCTCGGAAGGAATCTTCTTGACTTTCCGATTAAAATGCACGTGTGATTGCACACGACGTCATCGTTCGCCGCGCCATCCTCCCGGAAATCTTCCAACTCCGCTGGGACGTCCTCCGCCCCGGCCGGCCCATCGCCGCGGCGCAGTTTCCCGGGGATGACGCGCCGGAGACGATCCACGTCGGTGCATTCGTCGACGGCCGCAACATCAGTTGCGCCACCGCCACCCGCGTCCCATGGCAGGAACAACCCGCCTGGCAGCTCCGCGGCATGGGCGTGGCAGCCGATTGGCAGAAGCGCGGCGTCGGACAACGCGTGCTGGCAGAGATCGAGCAACTCGTCCGACAAGCCTCCGACATTCGCCTCATCTGGTGCAACGGCCGCGAAGAAGCCGTGCAATTCTACGAGAAGCTCGGCTGGCAACTCGCCTCAGAAGCATTCCACATCGAAGACGTAGGCCCACACTTCAAGATGACCCGGCGCCTCTGACCCACTCTGCGGCGCGGAGTCCTTCAAGAATACGCGCCGCGCCGTCCGATAAGGGATTCATGCCCTTCGACACCCTCATCGCCAATGCCGGTCGCCTTCGCATTCTCACCGCCCTGGCGGTCGAGAACCGCCAGGAATTCGTCCACCTTCGCAAGTTGACCTGTCTGACAGATGGCAATCTCTCCGCCCACGCGCGGCGTCTACATGCCGGCGGGATGATCGACATCGAGAAGCACTTTCGCGATGGCAAGCCTGTCACCACATTTCACCTGACTGCCGACGGCCGCCGACGACTGACCGATCATGCCCGAAGCCTTCTGGCGGCCGTCGAAGCGCCATCCACCGCGATTGACACGCTGTCAGACACCGTCGAAGAAGAATGGGTCGATTGAGACGCATCAATCGGGGGCGGTGCGCGGCTGGGACCTCGCGCGCGCACCGGGGTCCAGCGGACAAAATTCAAAATCTAAAATAATTTAGCCCACCTTTTCCCGGTGTTTTCGCACCGTCGCGCTTCGCTGCTGCGCGCGCAAGGTCCCCCGCGCGCACCACCGCACGGTCTTTTGAAGGCACTGAAAAACAACAAGCACGCGGGAGGCGACGATGACGACCAATCAGATGACGACGACAGCGACGGCCAGTCTGCCGGCGATCGACCAGGAACGACTGCGGGCAGGATTGAATCGACTGATCCGCCTCGAGCGCCCGCGGCTGCGGCGCTTGTGGGCCTACTTCAAGAACCCCATGCGCGTCTGCGGCACAACCGACGGCGGCCCCGCCGGTTCCGAGCGCCCCTATCGCCAGGCCCAGGAATGGGGACTGCCGCCGCGCATCACCGGTGTCTGCAGCGGCCACGAACCATTCGCCAATTCTTCCGAAGCGACCCTCTCGCGCAAGGAAGTCGTCATCGAAAACGACATCGCTTGGCGCATCGACACCATGGTCGATTACCTCTTCGGAAAACCCCTGGTCATCTCGTCTGCCGCGCCCGATCCCGCGCGCCGCGATCGCATTAGCAAGCTCCTGCGCATGATCCTCGCCAACAGCGGCGGCATCGGCTTCCTGCAACAGCTCGCCCTGTTCGGATCGGTCTACGGCTACGTCGACGTGCTTGTCAAAGCCGTCCCGTGCACGGACCCGGCTGCCTCGCGGGCCAACGGATGCGGCACCGCGGCACTGGGCGAAGCGCCGGTGACAGAGGCAAGTGCGGGGGGAAACGCAAAGTCGTCTCCGGACGAACAAAGAACGTCGGAGACGCAGGCAGGCGCGGGGCCCGCGCCACAAACGGAGCCGCCGGCGTCGGCGGGAGGGGGGTCGCCGGCTCCGGGCATCGATGGTCAAAGGCAGAACACGGGCGCCGATACAGGCGAAGACGCACTGTTACAGCGCGTCGCCCGCATGATCCGCCTTGAGATCGTCGAGCCGGTGCGGGCCCTGCCACTGCTGTCCTGTGAAAATTATCGCGTGGTCGAGACCTACGGGCAGGTGTGGGAGAAAGAGAAAACATCGGCGGCTGCCACTGGGCAGTCGGCACTGAAGAGCGGGTGGTGGGATCGGTTTCGCGGGATGCTCAACGGCGACCAGGGCGCGCCGTTCAGGCTCGCGGCAAAACGGGGCGAAGTGCAGGTAGTCGAGTTGATCTCCGCCGATGCGTGGTCGCGGTTTGAAGATGGCAAGGTCGTCGCATCGGGTCGAAATTCCCTCGGCGAATTGCCGTTGGTGCACATTCAGAACTCGGTGGCCGCGTTCGAATACGCCGGCGCTAGCGACGTCGAACCGCTCATTCCGCTGCAGGACGAACTCAACACCCGCCTCAGCGACCGCGCCCATCGCATCACGCTCCAGAGCTTCAAGATGTACCTGGGCAAGGGGATCGAAGCGTTCACCGAGCAGCCCGTTTCGCCCGGCCGCATGTGGATGACCGACAACGAAAAGGCCCAGATCCAAGAATTTGGCGGCGACGCAAGCTGCCCATCAGAAGACACCCACATCTCCGACCTGCGCGAAGCACTCGACAAGTGCAGCGGCGTCACGCCAATCGCCGCCGGCGCGATCAAGAACCGCATCGGCCGCCTCACCAGCGCCGCCGCCCTGCGCGTCACGCTCCTGGCGCTGCTCAGCAAGACCGACAAAAAGCGCACGCTATACGGCGCGGGCATCGAGCGCATGTGCGAGCTGGCGCTGAAATGGCTCGACGCCGCCGGCGTCTTCCCAACCTCGCCAGAAGAGCGCCGCGTCGAGCTGAACTGGCCCAGCCCACTCCCCGAGAACGAAATGGAAAAGCTCACCGAGGCCGAGGCGAAGCTCCGCCTCGGGGTGGATCAAGCAGTTGTGCTCCGCGAACTGGGCTACTAAGCACCACCTTTTAGCCGGCTCGCTTGCGCGCCCCGTCCAGGTGCATGGCTAACGATGAACTGCCAAACAGAAAGGAGGCATTTATGCCTGAAGAAACCGTGACGAACGATACGAATGACGAAGCGCCCGTGGAAGCGCCCGCAACCCACCCGAAACCTTCGAATCTCCGCCCCCCGCAGCCGCGCCGGAAAGGAGGGAATTCGATCCGCGGGCGCGCCTGCACGAGCTGGCGCTGGAACTGGTGCGAACGCAAAACCGGCGGCTCCTCGTCGAGTATCTGCGCATGCGTCGCGCATCGCGTTGACGCGACGGACCGTGATTCCTTTGTCGGGTGGGCTCCGCCCACCACCTGATTTCCAAAACGTTCATCGCGCGAGATTGGTGGGCAAATCCCACTCTACGTGCGGACTTCATTCAAACAAGCAGCGCAACTCCGGTGGGCAGCGCCCACCCCGCGCTAAGAAAGGAAACCATCATGTCATTCACCGGAAAAGCAACCTATACCGCCGGCTCGGCCCTTCCCGAAGTCGCCGAAGACGTCTCCGATCTCGTGGCCATCGCCACCCCGCACGAGACGCCGCTGCTCGACGCGCTGGGCGACGCCGTTCGTCCCGCGCGATCGACCGTGCACGAGTGGCTCGAGGACACCCTCCTCCCCACCACCGACACGATCAACGATTCGACCTATGCCGATCCGCTCGCCGACACGCAGTTCGTCGTGCAGAACCCCGGGCGCTTCCGTCCCGGCGATCAGATCCAGACCGACAACTCCGCCGAGGTCATGCTCGTAACGGCCATCAACACCGGCACCAGCACGCTGACCGTCGTCCGCAGCTACGGCGCGACCAATCCGTCGTCGCTCGCCAACGGGCTGGTGATCCACATCATCGGCAACGCCGCCCTGGAAGGCGACAGCGCCGACGCCGCCCGCTTCACCGCCCGCACCCGCAAGACCAACTACACGCAGATCTTCTCCTCCACGGTCGAAGTAAGCGGCTCGGAGCTCGCGGTGCGACAGCTCGCCGTCCAGGACGAACTCGACTACCAGAAGCAGCAGCGCCTGCGCGAGCTGCTCCGCGACCTGGAAAACTGCGTGATCAACGGCCGCACCGCCGCCGCAAGCCCCGAGGGCGCGTCGAGCGTGCGCCGCACGATGCGCGGCATCATCGGGTTCTGCACCACCAACAAGTTCGTCCCGGGCACCGGCGGTTTCCCCACCGACGCCGCCATCACCGAGGATCAGCTCAACACCGCCTTGCGCACGATCTGGAAGAGCAGCAACGGCCAGATCGATCTCGTCGTCGTCAACGGCCAGGAGAAGCGCTGGATCAACGCCTTCATCGGCACCAACCGCCGCTACGGCGAAAACACCAAGACCTTCACCAACCTGGTCAGCCAGTACGAGAGCGACTTTGGCGTCTGCCGCGTGGTCATGAGCCGCTGGGTGCCCGCCGGCACCGTGCTGCTGCTCGACAGCAGCCGCATCGACGTGGTGCCGCTGTCGGGGCGCAGCTTCCAGTACAAGCCGCTGGGCGCAACCGGCGACCGCGAGAGCGGCCAGGTCATCGGCGAGTACACGCTGGAACTGCGCAACGAAAACGCGCACGGAATCATCACCGGCCTGACCGGCTGATTCGGGCGCGGCGCATGAGGGCATGTGCCGAGCGGCGAACGGCGCGCGCGGGGGAGCGGTATCGGCGGGGCCGGCGCGCAAACGCCGGCCAGCCGCCGGAAGGGGGGCAAGCCGCTCCCCCCGCCGCCGCCGCCGCCGCGGACACCTTCTGCAGCAATCCTTGGCAACAGAGAAAGAGGTGCATCATGGTCTTCTGCAACGACGTGGACCTGCTCTATTGGGAGCCCGACGTCCTCAAGGACGCGGCCTTCGCTTCGCAAACCCTCGACGCCGGCACCGGCAACCTCAACGGAACGCAATTCGCCATCGTCACCGGCAACCTCTTCTCGACCCAGCGGGTCGAGGCGGGACAAGTCATCGTGCTCGCGGGCGCCGTCGCCGGTTGCTTTCCCATCGTCGAACTCACCAACCCGTTCTTCCTTCAGATCGGCGTGCTGAACGACGAGTTCTTCCCCGACCCGCCCGGCGCGCCCCCCGCGCCCGTCTCGCCCGGCACCGCCACCGGGCTCACTTACGTCATCCGAACCTTCTGGGCGCAGCGCCGCGTGGTCAGCGACCTGTTGGCGCAGTCGGTCGGCATCGTTCCCGGGAGCTCTCAGGCCCAGACGGCGCAAATCCTCAATCCGTAGGTCCTGCGCCGCGCCGCCACGCTGGGCACGCTGCAGATGATCTACAACGCCATGGCCGCCGCCGCCACCGAACCCGCAAGGTTCTCCGTCCGCGCCGACCTCTACGAACGCCTCTACCGACGAGCCTTGCGCCAGGCCCAGGTGGACATAGACCTCGACGGTGACGGCCGCGCCGACGCGCGCCGATCACCAGGTTTGCTGCGGATGATCCGCACATGAACAACCCAGGAACACCCAAGCCCACAGCCTTCTTTGCGCTCTTTGCGCCTTTGCGGCTGAATTCCAGGATTGCCAAAAGGAGGTGCCACATGTGGCCGTTCGCTGCAGAAACAACCGACGCCCTCAGCCAACTCACCAGCCTCGGCGCTGCCGGGATCATGGGCGCGATGTGGCTCTGGGAGCGCCGCCAAAGCCAGCAGCGCGACCAGCAGCTCGACGAATCGCACGCCCGCATCCTCGGCGATCGCGTGCAGCTCGACCAGTTGATCGAGGTCGTCAAAACCAACGCAGAGGCCATGACCCGCCTGGGTACCGTACAGGATCAGTTAATCAGAACTCTTGAAAAGAAAGGAGGTTGAGATGCGAATGACATGGATCGGACTCTTGCTGATTGTAACGGCCACCGGCGGCTGTTCGTCCTATACCGCGTCGCAGGCAAAGCTCGCCGAGCAGGCGCGCAAAGGCGTCGCCGTCTGGGTCAGCCGCGAGACCGCGCGCGACGAGGAGGTGAAACGTACTTACACCCTCAAACGCGCAGCCCTCGACAGCGCCTTCGACGCCGACGCGCGACAACGCACTGCGCTCGACGCCGATTGGGTGATCGAGGCCCGCCGCGGATACGCCGCGGGCTTGGGCGCCCTGGCGCAGGCGGAATCGGCGGCGCTGTCCGCCAACGAGGCCGCCCGCCGCGACGCCGCCGCAACCGACGCGGCCCTGGAGAAGCTCGTATGGTTACTGTCAATTCAATCCGGTTTCGAATCGCTGTTCGAAAAGGGGGGTGCACGATGAACGGGACATCAACCAGGGAACAGGTGCGCGCAGCAATCGGCATGGAGTGGCCATCGTTCGAAGCCCGCCACCCCAACCTAGCCGGCCTGCTCGACCAGGACGCGATCGTCGAACGAGCGTCAGCCCAACTAGCCGACGACCCCGAATACAAAAAAGCGATGGACGAAGCCACCGCCATCGGCATGGGCGCCCAAGCCGCCGCGCAGATGGTAAGAGGCTTCATCCAGGACTGGATGCAGCGCCTGATCTTCTAACGCTCAGCAACAACGATCCACGGGAAGGGGTCGCGGCCCGGGACGAGAAATTCGTCCCGGGCCGATTTCACGACAACACAAAAACGGGTGCCCATGCTCATGCCCGCCTCCAAGCCTAACTCGACCCCCCATCACCACCCCAGCGGTCGTGAGCATGCCTCCCCCACAGTGCCAACTGTGCCAAATTACCAAACGAACCCACCGCACCTGTGCCAACCCGTCACACCCCAGCGCGCCGGCGCAAAACGAAGCCAACCCGCTACAATGCCGCAAATGAGTGAGGAAAAGTCCACCGCCAAATCCTGGCAAGCCCGCATCGGCGAAGCTACCGACAAGCTCGCTGCCAGCTTCGTAGAATCGATCTCCTACGACCGCCGAATCTACAAGCAGGACATCGCCGGCAGCATCGCCCACGCCACGATGCTCGCCAAGGTAAAACTGATCACGGACCAAGAACGCGACCAGATTATCCAAGGCCTGAAAAGCATCGAACGCGACATCGAAGCCAACAACTTCACTTTCGACCAGTCTCTCGAAGACATCCACATGGTCGTCGAAGCGGAGTTGATCAAGCGCATCGGCGAACCGGGGAAGAAGCTGCACACGGGGCGGAGCCGGAATGACCAGGTGGCGACGGATCTCATTCTTTGGATTCGTGACTCCGCGCGCGAGATTTGGCAGAAGCTGCAGGACCTCTGCAAGAGCTACGTCACGCTAGCGGAACGATCGCGCGATGTCGTGTTGCCCTCGTACACGCACATGCAACGCGCGCAACCCATTTCGGCTGGCGCGGAGGCACTTGCGTGGAGCACGATGTTCGACCGCGACCAAAGTCGGCTAAATGAATATACGCACGCCCACACCGACATGGACAGCCCGCTCGGTAGCGGCGCGATCGCCGGGACGTCGTTGCCCATCGACACACTTGCTGCCGCCAAGCTGCTTCAGTTTCATGCCGGCCCAGCGAGTAGCATCGAGCGGACCGCGTCGCGCGATGCCGCGTGCGATTTCGTCTATGCCCTCGCCATGATCTCCCAGCACCTCTCCCGCTGGGCCGAACAGTGGATCATCTACATGTCCACCGAGTTCTCCTTCATCAAGATCGCCGACCGCTACACCACCAGCTCCTCCATGATGCCCCAGAAGCGCAACCCCGACATGCTCGAGCTGATCCGCGGCCGCTGCGGTAACGTCTACGGCGACCTCTTCGCCCTCATGACCATCCTCAAAGGCCTGCCCATCGGCTACAACCGCGACCTGCAGGAAGATAAGCGCATCGTCTTCCGCGCCTACGACACCGTCAGCTCCTGCCTCACCATGGCCGCCGCCATCGTCTCCAGCGCCAGCTACGCCAAAGAGAATATCGAACCCACCCTCGAGCGCGGCTTCTTAGACGCCACGAGTTTGGCCGAATACCTCGTAACCAAAGGCGTCCCCTTCCGCACCGCCCACCACATCGTCGGCAGCCTCGTCCTCAAGTGCGAAAAGGAAAACAAACCCGCCCTCGCCCAGCTAAAGCTCGAAGAATTCCAACAAGCCGCCGGCGAACACGGCGGACGAATCGGCCCAGACGTCTACGAAGCCCTCGGCGCAAGAAACGTAGTCAACCGCTACCAAAGCGCCGGCGCCGCCGGCGGCAAACCGTTCGAAGAGCAACTGACGGCCTGGAAAAAACGCCTGAACATGTAACATTGTTTAGCCGGCCCGCTTGCGGGCCGCGTCTAATGGCATGGTCCGCACAATGTACCCGGAACTGAAATAATCGATCATGATCCTCGCCTATCATGCCATTTTCAGCGCCTACGGTTTTTGGTTACCCAATGATCCATGAGGTTCCTGGTCCACTTTTGTTGCCGCATGGGAATTACTGCTCGCCGGTGGAATAGCAACCAAAACGATCGAGCGCCGTTCGCTGGCCCATGATTCTCACGATCGTTTAAAACGTCTTCGCACCAAGGCCGCGCTGAAGTATCCCCCGGTAAACTTTTCCGGCGAGCAAGCCCTATCAGTTGCAAAAGGATTTGCCCAGGCCATCGCCGATGGAGAATACACCGTCCACGCCTGCTCCATTTTGCCCAAGCACGTCCATTTGGTGACCGGACGGCATGAACGAGACGTGGAGCGGATCGTCGGGCATCTCAAATCGTCCGCGACCAAGCGCCTGGATGCGGACGGCCTGCATCCATTTGCAGGCATGTTCAAAGGCAATGAGTCTAAACACTCGCCCTGGGCGGAACGCTGTTGGAAGGTGTTTCTGGATTCATCAGAAGATGTCGCGCGGGCGATTCGATATGTTGAACAGAATCCAGTGAAGGACGGAAAGAAACGGCAGCAATGGTCTTTCGTGCGGCCGTTTGGGAACTGATTCTACTGGACGCGCCCCGCAAGCGGGCCGGCTAAACAAGGTTGCGCCGCCTGGAAGAAACCGCTCGGGATTGACCATTGACCAAAACAAAGCGGCGGAGTTCGCAAGAACTCCGCCGCGCAAGGGCTTTGAAATTGAACTCGATCAGGCGTGGACGTCGAGCGTCTTGCCGGTCGATTCATGCTTCGGTTCAGGCTTGGGCTCCGGCTTCTTAGGCTCGGGCTTGGCCGGCGGCTTTGGCGGTTCCGGCTTCACCGGCGGCTTGGGCGGCTCGGGCTTCACCGGGGGCTTGGGTGGCTCGGGCTTGACCGGGGGCTTCGGCGGTTCCGGCTTGACCGGCGGCTTGGGTGGCTCCGGCTTCACCGGGGGCTTGGGTGGCTCGGGCTTGACTGGGGGCTTGGGCGGTTCCGGCTTTACCGGGGGCTTGGGCGGCTCGGGCTTTACCGGCGGTTTCGGATCCGGCTTCTTCGGCTCGACCTTGGGCTCGGGCTTCTTGGGCGCGGGTTGATTGACGGGAAGATTCGATCGGATTTCCATGACGTTCGACGCCGACCTGCAAGAGCCTCAATAAGCTCGCCAGGACCCGGCGCTCCAGAGTTAATCCCCGCGGCGTCGCCTCACGTTCGAGCGACCACACCCACGGGACAACGGGGATGTACGATTGCACGAACGTAAAGCCAATCCGATTCTGCCGACCCCACGCAAGTCTTAGAAAAGCGCACTTCCAGCCGCGCCGGGCAGCTTTCCGTTATCGCGCTCGGTGAACACCTGAGCGTCAAAAGATGCTCTTTGCCCCCTGCGCAAACACGGTGTACTAGGCAGGATGGCTAAAGCTGTCCGAGGATACCGTTAACCGCGGCAATCTTTTCCGCCAGCACCGGGTACGCATCGACCTGCGACAACCGCGGGTGCGCGCCCCACAAGATCTTGAGCAGATTGCCCGAGGCGATCGCGGCTTCGGGGTGTTCGAAGCGGCATGGGTTGGAGGCGTCGTGGTCGTATAGGCCTAGCGTCGCGCTGGTCTGCAACCACACCACCGCGTCGTAGCGCTTCAGCTCATCGTTGGCTGTGGTGCCCAGGTCTCGCCAGTAGTCGTCGGGACCCTCGGGCCAGTAGGCTGCGCCGTCGATCGTGCCGCGGTCGAGGAGGAGGATCTTTTCGGGGTGCTCTGCCGCGAGCGCGTCTTCCTGCTCGCGCTGCAGGCGGTAAATGCGCCGCTGCACGTCGCGGCGGCCGGGGAGGTCTAGGCGATCCCAGCGGGTTTGCAGGAGATCGTAGACCTGCGTGGCTGCCTCAGGGACGCGAATGTATCGCTGCGGATTCGCGGCAGCGACGGCGGAGGAGATCACGGTTTTGCCGGCGCCCGGGCCGCCGGTCAGGACGATCCGTTTCATGGTGCGGGCTTGGTGGCTGGGGCCGTCGTCGTTGCCGTGGCCGGCACTGCGGATTGCGTCGTGGGCTGCGCAGCTGCCGCGGTCGCGGTCGCGTCGCCGTGCACGCGGTCGCAAAACGGCTCAATCGCCAGCAGCGGAATGAGCGCCGCGACCGACCACGCCGCGCGATCCAAGAGCCCGCAGGCAAAGCGCCGGCCGATCCCGCCTGCGACCGTCAGCCACGTGCATAGACAGGCCGACAGCACCGCCACCGGGACGATCAGGTAATACTGCCACGATTCCTGCGTCTGCGCCGCGTGCGGGAACGCCAGCGTGTACGCCAGTTGCATCAGCAAGAGACAGAGCAGGATGCGAAACGCCGCCCGCCGCGCCGCCTCACCGCTCGCCAGCGACAACCGCCGCGACCACTTGGGCCAGAAGATCATTCCCAGCACCGCGAGCAGGAGCGCCGGCGCGGTAAACAAATCGATTAACCATGCCCGCAGTTGTCGCGGATGTTTGAACGTGTTGAACAGCTCCTGGTATCCGCAGCTAAACCACACGCGAGCACTGGCCCCATCATGCTCCGCGACGTGCTCGATCGCGCGCCCCTTGAGTTGCCCGAAGCCGGCGTTGTTCAGCTTGAGGTAGACCAGGAAGAGCGCGAACATCGCCATCGGCAGGACGATCAGGACGAGCGATGCCACCAGCGGCCGACCGGGCGGACGGGTTTCATTCTCCGCGGCATCAGTCGCGGCGGGCAGGGGGGTAAGCAAGTCGCGACGTCGGAAGAAATGCGCGACCGCGAGGAAGCCGGCAAACGCGTACATCGGCCAGTCCGTCCAGCACCCGAGGATCACGCAGAGGCAGAGAAATAGGAAACCGAATCGCGACCCCGAGCGCGCCCAACTCAAATATCCCAGCGCCGCGCCCAAAAGGAACGTCAACTCGAACGGCTCAGGGCTGACGACCCGCGCGTAATACGCCGTCATCGGCAGCAGGGAGCAGATGACGGCTGTCGCCAGCGCCGCGGGCGCGCCGAAGACGCGCCGCACCAGCGCGTAAAGCAGGAGCAGGTTCAACGCCGTGAATGCCAGCGGCAGGGCGCGGACGATCATGTCGTTGTCGCCAAGGAGCTTCATCCACCCGGCCAGAATCCACGCGGTCAGCGGCGGCCGACCGGGGTAGAAGTTGTCGTGCACATTGCCGGCAGTCACGTACATTCCGCCGTGGATCGGCAGGAGGCCGTTCTGCACCAGGTTGCGGGCGGCATCGCGAAACATCGCCGTGCTGCGGTCGAACTGCGGATTGGCTGCGCGGCGGAACGTGAGCGCCGTGAAGCCGCTCCAGGCGATCAGCCAGATCAGCATCCAAAGCGTAAAGCTGCCGGTGCGCGGCGCGGGCGCGCTGGGAACAGCGGCACTGCCCGTCGGCGGCGCTGACTCGACCACGGCCGATCTGCGCGGCATCACCACCGGTTCCTTCAACGGCACGAGTGGCGTCGGCGCGGCGTCGCCGGGCAGGCCGTCGGTAATTGGCTCCAAGGGAACATTCGCGGCCGGCGTTGATGCAGCGACCTCATACGCCGGTTCGGGCGTCACATCGTCCACCGGCGCAATCTCGACCGGCTCGGAGCCAAACGGCGACGGGCGCGCAGGCGGCTCCTCGCGATGCGGTGGATCATCGGGCGTCTGCGACGATGTGGGCTTCGGATCATCCATGACTGATTTCGTGAATCGGGCGGCGCGCGCGAAAATATCGCTCGCCCATCGGCGCGATCGGGGCGCGTCTCACGATACCACATGACATCAATGCCGCAAACGAAACCCGCTTACATCAACGGCGGCCGCCCCAAACTTCGCCGGATGATCGTGACCTGCCCGGCGTGCATCGAGACGTGCAGGCCCATGAAGTTCACCACGCTCCAGATGTTCGAGAACATCGGGTGCGGCTTGTCGAGCGGCTTCTCCAGCGCCTCGGCGGACAAACCCTTCACCGTGTCGATCAGCAACTGGCGGTGCTGATTGAAGAGCGGCAAGAGGATCGAAATATCGCCAAACTCCTGCGCCTTGGGCGCCTCGGGATCGCGCGCGAAGCGCTTCTCAAATCCCTCGGGCAGCGGCGGCAGGTCTTTCATCCCCACGCGCCCCAGGGCTGAGCGCTCGGAGATCACGAGATGACCGATCAGCCACGCCACGCAGTTCGAGCCGCCGCACGGGCGATGAAGATAATCGGCGGGCGTCAGGTCCTCGCAGTAGCGATTGAGCAGTTTCTGCGAACCGGAGAGGGTGTGCACCAGCACGTCAGTGGGAGAAAGCATCAAGGCTCCTTTTGATGCGGAGATCGTAGGCAGCGCGATGGGGATGACAAGTCCGAATGGCAAGTCGGTCGCCAACTGTCATGCCTGAGGTACGCCGAAGGAACTACACGCACCGGAAATGCCACGTGGCCTGCTCGTTCCTTGTTAGATCCTTCGCAGGCTCAGGATGACGGCTTAGCGCCGTTTCTTCAAGTATACGTGATCGTGATGATGTCGCCGTTAAGCGGATCTTCGTTGCCTTGAATGACGTAGCTGCCGAACTCCGTGTTGGCGACCGCCTGTTGTCCGCCGTTCGCGCCGCCGTGCTTGACGGTCATGGTGAGCGTGTGTCCGCCGCCGACGACGTACCGGCCGATGTGGTTGGCGTCGAACGTGATGCCCCAGCCGCGGAAGAACTCGCCTAGCGTGAAGACGTGCGCGTCCAGGTCGTGCATGTGCAGGATGCCGTCCTGCCCGGCGTGGATGTGGAAGCGCGGGCCGGTGTTGGCGAGCACCGGATCGACAAAATCCCCTTCGCCCGTCGGGATCTGCACCTGCCGCATCGTCCCGTTGTCGTTGATGCGGATGATGAGCGTCGCGTGCATGTGGACGGCGTAGGCGGACTCGCCCTGCGCGATCTCGCCGGCGGTGGCGACGCGCGTGTGGTCTTCCATCGGGACGATGTCGCCGCTTTCGCGGTCGGTGATCACATCGTCCGGGTTGGTGTCCCAGCCTCGGGCGTCGAGGATGTCATTGCCCGCGCCGCCGGTGATGGTATCGAGGCCGTTGTTGGAGTCGTGAAGCGTGGCGGATTCATCCCCGCCGGTGATCCAGTCGTCGCCGTTGCCGCCGTTGAGTGAATCGTTGCCGGTGAGTGCGCTCGGGATGCCGAACCCTTTGAACTGGAAGCGGTCCTCGCCATCCCCGCCGATCGTGTCATTGCCGTCTTCGCCGAAGACGCTGTCATTCCCGGCGTCGCCGTAGAGCATATCGTTCCCGCCCGAGCCGAAGATCCGGTCGATCCCCGCGCCGCCGAATTCCTGGTCGTCGCCCTTGCCGCCGATCAGCGTATCGTTGCCTGCGCTCCCCATCATCACGTCGGCTTTGGATGAGCCGAGGATCGAGTCGTCCCCGTTGCCACCGTCGAAGGTTGCCGCCGCCAGGCCGCCGACCAGCGTGTCGTTGCCGTCCCCGCCCAGCAGCGTCGCCCCCCGAGCGGAGATGATGCCCAGCGAATCGTTAAGCGTAAGCCGGTCGGCTCCACCCTGGCCGGTCATTTCGATTCGCTTGACCGAAACCGAAGGGAATTTCACACCCACCCCATTGATTGTCACCAGGATCTTGGTTGTCCGCTTGGGATCGCGGCTGATCACGATCGCATCATTGCCCGACGTGCCGTCTGCCACCAGCGTCCCCTTGGCAGACAGCGTGGCAGACAGCAGGGTGCGTGCTTCCAAAGCTTCAACGGACGCTGACACGACAGCGCAAAACGACATCTTCGACAACGACATCACAACCTCCAACGCGCCCTGAGAACTATTTCGGCAACCCACGTCCTCGCGGGTGAGTTTCCGGGGCGTCGTCGGTCGCGATCATTTCTGGTTCACGTACTTCGCCGGATCCTTCTCAAACTTCTTGCAGCACGACTTGCTGCAGAAGTAATAGATCTTGCCGTCGTAGGTGGTCGATGGCGTTTCCGGAACCACCTTCACGTCCACGCAGGCGAGATCCGCGTCATATTTGCAGACCAGGCACTCCGCGTGCGGGGCGGCCGATTGACTTGCGGTCACCGCCAACCCCGCCGCCGCCGATGACGCTGGCGATGACGGTGATGACGCACATCCGCCCACCATCGTTACTGCTAAGAAGATGCCCACTATGGCAAAACCCTTCATCGTATCTCGAATCTTCATGATCATGCCTCCAGATGCCAAAGTGCTTAAAATGACAAAGACAACGTAATCGCGAGTTTGAAATCCACTTTCCCCTGGTCCCCGTTCAGATCTTCGATCACCGGAAACGACGGCGCGACCGTCAGCGACGCCGCCGGGCTGAATCGCACGCGGACGCCGGGAGTGATGTAGACGGTATTGCTCCCGCTGTTGGTTTCATTTTCGCCTTGGACTCGGTCGTTGAACAAATAGACGTCGTTCAGCTCGGCGAACACGCTGTACTGCGGAAACGTCTTGACCGACTCGGTCAGGCGATACGCCAGCGCCAAGCCGGTATCCAGGCGGTCGCCGACTTTGAAATCATCCTTCTCGAAGCGAAACGTGTAGAGCACGCTCGCGTCCATCGTCAGGTTGGACGTCAGGAAGCGCGAGTAACCGAACCCGATCGGCAGGCCCCATCGCCCCGTCCCCGGCTGATCGGTTGGCGAGAGCTGCTCGCCGCTTACCAGTGCCGCAGTGGCGCGACCGGTCGGGATCACGACGCCAACGACTAGCGCCAGGTTGCCGGGCCGGCCGCGCAGCAGACGATATTTGGCAGTCAGCACCAGATCGGTCAGGCCATCCGGATTGGTGGTCGAGGTTTCTATCGAGCCGTCCGCCTGGAGGTCTGCCCCGCGGAAATCGTGCCCGATGAAATAACCGAGCGATGCGCCGATCTGCAGGTCGTCGGTGACGCCGTACGCCAGTTCGGCCGAGGTGATGAAGCCGCGATCCAGCGCATCGAAATCACCGCCGATGCGAGCGCGGTTCTCAGCCGCGGACCTGGAGAAATGCTCGAACTGCGCGTAATCCTCGCGGAGCGACAATTCGAATCGCCCGGGCAGCAGCGTCTCGCCCGAGATCGTGGCGCTGCCGCCACCCGATGCTCCCGGGCCGTGGTTGGCCAAAGCGGTTGAAACGAAAAATAAGACGATAAGAAAAGGCGCAACTGGGTATCGCATAGGTGAGAGAACCGCCGCGCAAAACCGCGGCAATGCAGAAGGGGGATTAGAAGAAACAGATGGAAACGAAGAACCGCACGCGACCCTATGCGGTCGGCGGTCCACGTTCGCTGGCGGGGGAAAGATATGCAATGACCGGCGCCGCCTGTGGCGCAGGCGGCTTGACCTGTTCAACCAGTCCCAGCGGCGGCACGTCCATGCCGATGCTCGACGGCAGATCCAGCGCCGCGAGGAAGTGACAGATCGCGCACTGCGAGCCTGCCGGCTTGGGCTTGGAATCGCGACCCGAAGACTTGTCAGCGTGACAGCACGCCTTCGCACTCGGGCCGCATTCGCCCCCCAGCTTGATCGCCCCGCGTGGGTGCAACGGCACCACGACGCCGAACCAGACGGCGATCAAAGCCAACAGAAATATTCGAAACGCGCGGCCTCGCACGAAGGAAACGATAATCCTTAACGCCGATCGTAGCAACAATTAACCGCGTCCCCGCATTCCCTTAGGTCCGGTTTCCTGAAGTCATACTCGCCATCCGTTATCATCAACGCTCGATCCCGCCGCGCGCGTCGCTCCGGAGACTTGTATGCCCTGGATCATCGATTACGAAGTTGTCGTCGAGCAGATGCGCCAGCAGAAGCTCAAGTGCAACTATTACAATAGCGGCGCGTTCGGCTTCGCCGACCCCAAGGGCGTGCAGCACGTCGGGTGGATCGGCCCGGACGATCCCACCCTGCGCCCTGCCGCCCGCGAGGTCGCCCGGCCGGTCGCGGCGCCGTATGAAGTAACCCTCGCCGAGATGCTTACCTCAACGTGGCTCAAGCACTTCCCCGGCCGCGTCTGGGCGATGCCGATGAGCCACTGGGCCTACGAGATCGATTACGGCAGCCGCGACTGGCTCCCCGCGCTGGTCGAGCACATCGACTTGGACCCCGGCCTGCTCCAGGGCCGCAACAACGGCGCAGCGATCGAGTTCTCCATCGCCGAAGCCCACCACTTCCGCCACTTCACCCAGCGGCTGCTCGAGATGCTGATGGCCAGCGACTTCATGCTCGCCTTCGTCGGCAAGCCGATTCTCTGCACGCTGCACCACCACAAGCAACTCTGGTGGAGCACGACGGATTCGAAGGTGGTAAAGACCTTGGAGAAGGCCGTGCCGGTCGCGAAATGACGCGCGTCGTCTACAAATCCGCCACGCCGATCGTACTCCCCTTGATGTACGCGAATGTACTATGCCCGCCGGTCACAGCGCGGCTGATCCAGCGGCCGCCGTCGGTGGTGATTTGCGTCAGGCTCCAGGCGCCGCTGCTGGGCCGCGCCTCGTAGAGGCAATCGTTACCCTTGTTGTAATAGAGGATGTCCGCCTTGCCGGTCGAGTCGAACAGCAGGTTGGTGTAAAGCCCGATCGTCCCCTTCGAGGCGATCGTCGTGCTCGACCACGCCGAGCCGTTGAACGTCGCGAACTTCAGGTTGGCGTTGTATGCGTCGTAGTAGCTGAATGCGGGCAGCTTGGTCTTGGGGTTGAACGCCAGGGAGATGTACCCGCCGCCGCCGAGCGTCGAGCGATCGACCATCGCCAGGCTCCACCCGCTCCTGCCCTGATCGCCGTACTTGAACGTGCCGTGCCCCGTGTCCTCATACGCAACGCCCCACCGACCGGTCAGCGGGTTGAGCGCCAGACTGCTGTATCGCCCGACGTCGCCGGCGGAGTCGATTGTGCTCATGTTCCATTTGCCCGAGGAATACTGGGCGAACTTCAGGTCCGCCGACGTCTTGGAGTAGTAGCTGATCACCGGCCGGCTTAGGCTGTCAAACTGCAGCGACGGGTAATAGCCGGTGGTGAAGGTCGCATCGACCGTCATCACGTCCCAGGTCGAGCCGTTGAAGTGCGCGTACTTCAGATCCGCGTTGTGCGCGTCGTAGTAGGCGATGCCCGGCAGGCCACTGGCGTCGAGCGCGAGCGAGACGAACTGCCCCGCTTCGTTGCCGCCGTCCACCGTCACCGCGCTGCCCCAGACGCCCGCGGCGTTGCGCTTGGCGTATTTGAGGTTGTTGCTCACCCCGTCGTAGTACGCCAGGTACAGGTTGCCAGCGGCATCGTAGGCGATCCCGTTGCTCAAGCCGTTTTGTCCGGGCGTTGCAAAGGCCGTCGCGCCGATATTCACGCCGTACGTGGCATCAAGGGTATTCGGCGACGAGACGCGGATCAGGTAACGCCCCGCCGAAAGCCGCCGCGACAGCGCCGCGCCGATCGTGGCGATGAAGTTGCCGTTGGTGTCCAGTAGCTGCGCCGTCGGCGCCGCCACGCTTCCGCCGTAAGGGATCGACAGGTTCACGTCGTGCGTCGCATCGAGCGTGAAGCTGTAATAATCGTCCACCCCGCCCAACAGCGTCATGCCGCTCTCCGAGCCTTGGCCGCTGCCGTTCAGCGCGATCGGCGCGGCGGTCTGCGCCGTCTGGTTGTCCAGGCCGTCATCCGGCGTCTGCGTGACCGACACCCCATAAGTCCCCGCCATCGTGCTCGACGGCGCGTTCACGCGAAGGTAGTAGCTGCCGGGCAGGAGGCGAATTCGATCGGTGCTCGACAGCCGCTTGACGAACGTCCCGTTCGCGTCCAGGAGATCGACCGTCGGCGTAAACGACGTGCCTGAAAGCGACAATGCGTAGTCGACATCGGCTTGGGCTGAAAGCGTGAACTTGTAGAAGTCCGCATCCGCCTGGAGCAGCTTGAGATTGTTGAGCGACGCCGTCTCCCCGCCGCCAAACGACATCGCCGTTGCCGAGCCGATCGAGTCGTTATTCTCGCGAGCGTCGTCGCGCTCCTTATAGGCCAGCGTCAATGAGCCGTTCACGTTCAGCCGCGACCACGTCAGGCCGGTCGTCGAATCGTAAAGCGGCGAGCCGCCGCGCTGCATGAGCGACATCATCTCATCCGGCAGCAGCGTCGAATCGAGCTGCCGCAATACCGCCGCCATCCCGGACGCAAACGCGGTTGAAAAACTCGTCCCGTATCCGCCGGTGAGGTGAATGGGCTCGTTGCTCGCAGGAAGATAGTAAGGCAGCGTGATATCCGCGCCCGGCGCCAGCAGGTCCATGTACTGCCCACGCTCGGTGTCCGACCAGAGTGTCCCGTCGGGATAGACCGCGCCGATCGCGAACACGTTCGGATCAGCCCCCGGGTACTCAATCCCCGGCACGCCATTCTGCAAGCCGTCATTTCCGCTCGACGCGGCGAGGAACACGCCCTGATCCATCAGCGTCTGCAACTCGTCGGAGAACGGCGCCTGCGTCGCCTCGGCCTGGTAATGCCCACGCCCGAACGACATGTTCACCGCGACGATATTGTACTGCGCCCGATGTGCGATGACCCACTGCAGCGCCAGCTCCGCGAGGGGCGCTTCCTTCGCCCAGCCGAACGTCCCGTCATCGATCCGCAGTGCGATGATGTTTGCCCCCGGCGCGACCCCCTGATACTTCAAACCGTTGTAGACATACGGCAACCCCGCCGCCAGCGCCGCCACGCCTGTTCCGTGGCCGTCGGTGTCCATCGGATCGGCGTCGTTATTAACGAAGTCCCACCCGGCCACCACCTTGTGCCCCGCGCCAAAGCCGCCGCCCAGGTCCGGGTGGTTGTAATCCACTCCGGTGTCGATGATGACGATCGACGTCCCCGCGCCCGTGAGCGTCGGGTAGTTGGTGGCCGCCGCATCCTGGCCGATGTGCGTCTCCTGCGTCCCCCACGCAGTGGTCATCAGCTTGCGCTCTTCCAGAGCTTCCAACAGGATGCGACCGCGGCGTGACGATTGAGAAAACTTACTCATTCGACTCCTGAAGGATTCCGCCCAGCCGCCCTCGGCTGTGGAACCCAACTCTACCCCGCGTCCGGCGGCGGGGCGTCAAATAACCGCTGTCCGCAATCCGCGCATCGCCCGCGCGATGGGGTCCCATCTTGCGCACGCCTCACGGACCGATCGCATTCACTGGTTATCGGACCCTTGCCGCCCAGACGATAAAGTTTGAGCGGGCCTCCACTAAAGAGACGGCCCCAAACCTCACCCCATTACAGGACCTGCCCCCCGCGCCGCCTCGAACAAATGCGGGAACAACCACCCGTGCAGCAGGAAGAAGATCCCCACCGCCGCAAACGCCAGCCCCACGTACCAAAACCACGTCCGCCTGGTCAGAACCGAGATCGCCGCCACCGCGATCGCGATCTGGAACATCGTCACCCCTTGCGCAAAGATCACATGCCGGGCCATGTGCTGCCGGGCCGACTCCTGTTTCTCGGCCGCCTCCTTGCTGCTCTCCGCCCGCTTCTCCTTGTACTCGTGCAGTTTGGCCGCGTGCGCCTCGTTCGCCGGCTTCCCCTGCGCGGCCAGGAGGTTCTGTTCCACTTCAAGCACCCGCCCCTCGATCCCCTTGGCCTGGTAATACGCCCACTGGTCGCTGGCCTGCAACTGTTCGATCATCCCCTCGTTCGCATGATGCCCCGCAAGGAGAGCGCAGACCGCCGCCAGCGCCGCGATCAGCGCCGACGACAGCGCCACATACGACACCCACCGCTCGCGCGATTCGTGGGCGTGATGGTGAATCTCCTCCTGCACCTGCTCGGTCGGCGGCTCGATTTCTTCCATCCCGTCATTACATCCCGCGACCGAGGCCGCCGCAATCAAGGGTTCACCCATCCACCCGGGCCGAAAAAGCGAACAAGACACGGACGCTGCGTCCGTGCCTCGCTCCGTGGTGCTCCTACTGGCGGTAATCCGTTACCGTCAGGCTTTCTCCACCGCGGTCAGCACGTCATCCTTTGACTTATGAGCGGAATCCATTCCCGCGCCGCCGTCGACCTTGTCCTTGCCGGGGCCGCCGGACAGGGTGTCGTTTCCGGCGTCGCCGAAGATCTGGTCGTCGCCGGTCGAGCCGTCGATCCGGTCGTTTCCGGCGTCACCGTGCACCGTGTCATTGCCGGCGCCGCCGATCAGCACGTCATTGCCGTCGCCGCCGTTGACTACATCCGCGCCGCCGCGGGCAAAGATCCAATCGTTACCAGCCCCGCCGGTAATGGTGTCGGCGTTGTCCGTGCCGATGATCCGGTCGTTGCCGTCGCCGCCATTGATGGTGGCGCCCAGCGGCACATGGTCGAGGTTGATCTTGTCATTGCCCGCCAAGCCGTTAACCACCAGGCTCTTCACGTCCGCCAGCTTGAACGACTGCTTGACGCCGTTCACGGATACCTTCAGGTCCTTGTGGGAAGCATCGACGTGAATGTCGTCCTTCCCAGCCGTGCCGGTCACGCTCAAAACCCCGGCAGACAACGTGGCGGACAAGAGGCAACGATTCTCTAGACTTTCGATCATGGCAAATCCTCTCTAAAAAATGGAAACGAGACTAAGCAATTCCCAAAGCCCAACTTGCGCGCGAAAACACAACGCGCGATACCTCAATGAGTTGGGAGGGGAAACTGTCAGACAGCCAATTCTGCGCCGCCTCAAGATCGCTTCACAGGCATCGGACTAAAGATGCCAGGGCGGGAGAGTGAAAGGAGGGTCTCCAGCCCATTTGACGCCGGCCTTCTCGGGAAGATTGACCGGACATCCACGATCTTGCACAAGGTCACCGAACTCGAGGTCGGCGACCGACCAACACTTCTAACCAATCGAGCGCGTCCGTCAAGCCAAAATGGGGTGCGGCCGACAAAAAATTGAATTCCGTAACGAGTGGGTGATCCCACTATCTCGGATTAGCGCCCTTGCAAAAAAAATGGGTCATGCATACGATGGCAATATTGTGTGTGGTCGAGACTTAAGGTCATTCCTCAGGTCGCGGCCCCGGTGTGGTGGCACAGCGGATGGTCACCCGCCGGACAGGTCTTTAGACGCAATTCTCGCGGTCTGCGACCGAACGTATTGCAGGCGGTCGTCTTAGCACGATCGTCCTTCTATAACGTTCGACTTGCCCCCGCGGGGCTGGGAAACGAACGTGGTTCTTCTCGGAGTTCAACTCGCGCAACTCTTGACCGTTTTGCTGGCGGCAGCCTGTGTGCTGCTCTGCCTGCTGGCATGGGTGGCCCATTTCCGCCACCAATCCCCGCGGCAGATCCTCCAGCCGGTCTATGCACGCCAAAACGTGCGCCGCGCAGTCGGTCGGCCCTTACCGCCCGATTCAACTCCTTTGCCCTCCCGGGATCCACCTGCATTCCCATCCCACCTATCAGAGACGCCTCAGGACTTCGACCGGGATTTTAATCCCCGCTGAAGGCCTTGCTGCGCCCCTGTAGTTCGCGCGTCTCAAAGGCCATCCCCAGCATCCGCGTGGAGACCGTACGCCGCAGGCCCAACCCGGCCTGTCGCCTACCGAACTTGGGGACCTAATCATGCCACCGATCGTTTGGATGTTAATCGGCCTCGTCGCCGGCGCTGCCGCGACCTATGGGCTCTTGATCTTTACCGGAAAAAACATCGTCGAACAGGCGAAGAACGAGGCCAACCAATACCGGGAAACCAGCAAGATTGCCGCAGAGTCCAAAGCGCGTGAGATTGCCCTCGCCGGCCAGGACGAACAGCGCAAGCGCAAGGAAGAGTTCAACAAGGAAAGCCAAGCCACCCGCCAGGAAATAAAGGACATGGAAGCCCGCCTCGCCAAGCGCGAGGACACGCTCGACCGCAAGCTGGACACCTTGTCGGTCAAAGAGAAAAACCTCGAAGACCTCGAAGGCCGCCTGACCCTCCGCGACCGCCAGGTCGCCGCCAAGGAGATGGAACTCGCCGACATCCTGAAGCAGCAGCGCGAGAAACTGCTTTACATCAGCGGCATCTCCGCCGACCAGGCCAAGGAGATGCTCCTCCGCCGCGTTGAGGACGAGTGCAAGCGCGACGTCGGCGAGATCATCCAGCGGATGACCGAGCAGGCTCAGGAAGAAGGCAAGGAGAAGAGCCGCAACATCATCCTCGCCGCCATCCAGCGTTACGCCGCCGACCAGACCAGCGACCACACCGTCAGCACCGTCGCGATCCCGTCGGATGATATGAAAGGCCGCGTCATCGGCCGCGAAGGCCGCAACATCCGCTCGTTCGAAAAGGCCACGGGCGTAGACGTGATCATCGACGACACGCCGGGCATCGTCATCGTCTCCTGCTTCGATCCGGTGCGCCGCGAGATCGCCCGCATCAGCCTGGAGCGCCTCGTGCAGGACGGTCGCATCCACCCAGCCCGTATCGAAGAAGTTGTCGTCCAGACCACCAAGGAGATGGACGAAGAGCTGATGAAGATCGGCAAGGAAGCGATCCAGGAAGCCAACCTCCCCAACATCCCCAAGGCCGCCATCCCGATGCTGGGCCGCCTCGCCTATCGCACCAGTTACGGCCAAAACGTGCTTCGGCACAGCATGGAAGTCGCGTACCTGGCGCAGACGATCGCCGACGAGCTGGGCTTGGACGGCACCATCGCCCGCCGCTGCGGCCTGCTCCACGACATCGGCAAAGCCATGGACCACGAGACCGAAGGCGGCCACCCGCAGATCGGCATGGAGTTCCTGCGCAAGTTCAATGAGTCCGAAGCGGTGTTAAATGCCGCCGCCGGGCATCATGGCGACGTCCCCGCCACGACGCCCTATACGCCCATCATCATGGCCGCCGACGCGATCAGCGCCAGCCGCCCGGGTGCGCGTCGCGAGAGCTTGGAGCGTTACGTGAAGCGCTTGCAAGAGCTGGAGGAACTGGCGAAGGGGTTCGAAGGCGTGAGACAAGCCTACGCCATCCAGGCTGGCCGCGAGATCCGCGTGATCGTCGATGCCAGAAGCGTGGATGACAAAGTCACCGCGAAGATTGCGCGGGATATCTCGAAGAAGATCGAATCGGACCTGACGTATCCGGGTGAGATCAAGATCACGGTGATCAGAGAAGTGAGGACAGTGGAGTACGCGCGGTAGGGTGGGAGTGATGAGTGAGGAAGGAAAGCCCACTGGTTCCTCGTCCAGGCGCCTCTCGTATGAGATCGTCCCCGGCTCTATCTTTCCGGTTCCCAAAGGCTTTGAGTCCCTTTCGTTCACTCGCAAGGTAAAGCTGCAGCGTCGAGCGGAACAGTTATTTTCCGATCGAATCCTCAAGCGCCTCGGCATTGCGTCGCGCCGAATTCGAGCTGACATCGCACGCGGTGGCTGGGAAGGTTCGGTTAGTGCCAGCACCCAAATCATCTTTTCCGAAGATGCGTCAGTAGAACTTCTCAAAGATTATGCGGCAGCGCTTGGACTCCTTTGGCGCCAGGATGCGGTCGCCATCTCTCGTTTACACCCAGACGGAAAATGTCTGGTTATCCGAATCGTCCGCGTTGACGGTAAGCGACTGAACGGAGCACAAATCGACCGCTTTTATCGTATTCTCTATGAGAATGATCAGGCAAAGCAGGCCACCATCGGCTTCACCGAGCACGACGGGAGTATGCTCTTCGTGAATCTGCCCGGCGGAATGTCCGATAAAGCGTTTGAGACAACGCTTGTCACCCTTGCGGAGGAACACCTTTCCGCGGATGTGTTTTTAGATTTCGCCCGTGCAGATTTTGAGCTAGAATCCACTGATTGGAGCAACGATCATGGCGAAGGTTACCGTCAGAGGCTACGTGAAACGGGACGATCCGATCTACTCGATTGGATTGAAAACACTGCGCGTCATGAAGCCGAAAGGTTCCTCGCCAAAATCAAACCCGCGGCGCGCAAAGCCCGCAAAGGTCCGTCGCGCCGCAACCGGCGGTAGACCCGTTACCGCACGGTAACGTCTCTCCGCTCACATCACCGACATTCAGAATTCCTCCATTGACCGCTTTCCTCCCTCGCGGCAACAATTTCCCCATAGTCCTGCAACCCGCAGCCGCACGAAAGCCAAGGAACCCCCCATGCGCACCGAAGGCGATCGCGAATCCGACAACGTCGAAGATCAACGCGGAATGATGGGCGGACGCGGGGGACTCGTCGCTGGGGGCGGCGTCGGAACCATCATCATCGCCCTCCTCGTCTACTTCCTCGGTGGCGACCCCCGCGCCGTCCTCCAGCCCAACTCCGGTGGCGGCGGCGCACCCTCAGGACAGCTCGCCAATCCGTCGAACAATCCTGCTGAAGAAAAGCTCGTGAAGTTCGTCAAGGTCGTCCTTGCCGACACCGAAGACGTCTGGCGCGATCAGCTCCCCAGACAAACCGGCAAGCAATACCGAAACCCCCACCTCGTCCTCTTCACCGGCCGGGTCCAATCCGCCTGCGGCATGACCTCCACCGCGTCAGGCCCCTTCTACTGCCCCGGCGACGAAAAGGTCTACATCGACCTCGCCTTCTACAATGAACTCAGCCGCCGCTTCAAAGCCCCCGGCGATTTCGCCGAAGCCTACGTCATCGCCCACGAGGTGGGCCACCACGTCCAGAAAATCCTCGGCATCACCGACAAGATTGACGCCCAGCGCGGCCGCGTCAGCAAGGAGCAATACAACCGCCTCTCCGTTCGCCTTGAGCTCCAGGCCGACTTCTTCGCCGGCGTCTGGGCCCATCACGGCCAGAAAGGCAAACATTTCCTCGAGCCCGGCGACCTTGAAGAAGCCATCCGCGCCGCCAGCGCCGTCGGCGACGACAGCATCCAAAAACAAACCCAGGGATACGTCGTCCCCGACTCCTTCACCCACGGCACCAGCCGCCAGCGCATGGCATGGTTTAAAAAAGGGTACGAGACCGGGGACATCAGCCAGGGCGACACCTTCAATAGCAACGACCCGAATTAAGCGCAAAGCGCACACCAGAAAGCACGCCGGGGCAGAGCATCGGTCGCTAAAGACCGAAGCGCCGCCCCGGATTCCTTTCGATGCAGCGCCACCACCCCACGCCGGGTTCGGAGCTTCAAGCGAAGCCCGCATTCCATCGCGGTGCAAACACTATTTCAGCTTCGTCGCAAGCAGACCGATCTTATGAATCTGCGGCGGCTTGGAGAACAGTTCTTCTGCCTTTGCCATCAGCGCCTTGGCAATCGGCCCATCCAAATGTGCTTGACGACCGGCTTCATCATCAAACGTATCAAAGATTCCGTAATGCCCCGGCGATTCGCTGAAGGCATACCACGTGATCGTTCCCGGCTCTTTCTGAGCTAACGGCAACGCGGACTTGAGGAAGGCCTCCACTTCGGCTTCCTTACCAGCCTTGGCTTCGAGATGCGCATAGAGGGCGAGTTTGGGCATTGGAATTATCTCCTGGAGAATGAAACCGCCAGCGACCGGTTTAAATCATAGGCCAGGCGATGGTTAGCCGAATACCCGCAATCCAGCCCATTCCTGAAATCCCCGAGCTCAACCGCAGCATGAGGATCCAACATGCACGCGCAACGAAAAGCCGAGGCGACCTCATCGTCGCCCCGGCTTCAATTTCATACGCGTGCGTCGTTCGCGATTCGATCAGCGTCGCCTCACGCGATGACGACCGGATCATCATCGCCCGACTCCACGTCCTTCTTCTCATTTTGGTTGTCGCCCGAGTTGAAGTGATCGTGCCCGGTGTTGCCGGTGACGATGTCGTTCCCCGCGCCGCCGTCCAGGCTGTCATCGCCCGCGTCGCCTTCGACCAGGTCGTCGCCGTCGCCGCCGCTCACCGAGTCATCCCCGATGCCGCCGGCCAGCGTATCCGTCCCCGCGTCGCCGGTCAGGTTGTCGTTCCCCTTGCCGCCCGACAGGGTGTCGTTGCCGTCGCCGCCGTCAAGGTTGTCATTAGCGCGCCCGCCCGACAGCGCGTCGTCCCCCCCGCCGCCCGACAGCGCGTCCTTGCCTTCGTCGCCGTCCAGCACGTCATCCCCCGCGCCGCCGTTCAGCTTGTCTTTGCCGTTCCCGCCCATCAGCGTCGAGGGGATCGTCAGCGTGTTCTGGATCGTAATGTGATCGTTCCCGTTGCCGCCGTTGACCAGGATGCCCGTCACGTCAGCCAGAACCACCTGGTTCACCTGATTGCCGTTGATCACGACATCCAGCTTCGTGGCGTCGTTTATATCCACTGAGACCATGATCTCGTCCGAACGCCGCGTCCCCGTCACGGTCAGCAGGCCGTCCGCCAGCGTCGCCGCCCCGCTTCCGCCGTGTGATAACAACCGGCGCGGCTCGCACGCCTCGATCAACACAGCCTGGGTCGACACCTTTGCCGCGGAAGTTTTACGATTGCTTCGAAACATAGGAGAACTTTCTTTCTCCCCCGGATTGCTTGAACTGCCTATGACATACGAACCATTCGTTCACGCGGCAAATGCCGTGCTCCATATGCCTAAAAACGGCATGAAAACTGCGCCGCGCGCGACACCACCCTCCCACACCGTTCCATCGTCATAGTCCGAACATCTTGATCCGCCCCTACCGCCGGCGCCGCCGCCCGAGGCAACCGCCTGCCACCAGCGCCGCCAAAGTCACGGCCGCACCAGGCTCCGGCACCGCGCTGCTCGTAATCGTCGTGGCGGATAACGACGACGTCGTCGCCGTCGCAGTCAGCGCAGGCCGAATGATCGAATCGATCCATCCCTGCTCCGCCGACACGCGCGACAGATAACTTCCTCCCGGCACGTTCGTCGCATTTTCCGGCACGTACCAGCGATAAGAATCGCTCCCCACGTACAGCGCGCCTTCGTCAAAGAT
>JAQGHM010000195.1 GCA_028291615.1 Phycisphaerales bacterium
CCGAAGCCCAGATTCCGAAACATGCCAGACCAGTACGCGACGAGCGGCGGGAGTAATTCGCATCTCCTGACCTGCGCATCTTGGGGTTCATCACATCCCAGACATCACGGCTTATTCCCGACGGTTCGGATTGCTCGCATAAATCATGACGACGACAATCAGGATTGCCAGACCGCCAATAAGGATCCAGAGCATCTGAACAGTCTAACCCGCCATCATCATTCGATACATCGTGGGCTTCGATTTCACCTGCACACACCCATCGGCTGACCTTCCGTCGTCGGGATCTCCCCCGTCTCCATAAGCCGCTTAAAATTCCGCAGGTCCTCCCGCACCAGTTGATCCGCATCGTGCCCGAACAACTTGGCGATCCACGCCCCCGCCTTCCCGGCAGGGGGGATGTAATCAATCACAACAGAAACTTTGGTCCCCCGATCTCCCGGCGCTGGCCGAAACGTCACCGAGCCCGCATTGTCCACGTCCGCCCCGCCCAGCGAACGCCAGGCGATCAGTTTGTTCGGTTCGTCATTGATTATCTCCGCGTACCACTCCACATCCATCCCCGCCGGTCCGTCAGCCACCCAATGCGATCGCTTCTCGTCCAGCACCTTGACCGATTTCAAATGCTTCATGAACCGCGGCAGGTTCTCAAAGTTGTGCCAGAAGCTGTAAAGCTCCTCCGGCGACTTCATGATCGTGAAAGATTCCTCGACGTGAATCCCACGTTCGAAGTATTCCTTCGGAGCAGCCCCCTCCCCCGTTGCAGTGTTAAGCCCAAGCTTTTCATAGAGCGGGCAATGACCGGTCAACGCGCGCTGCAACAGCAAAACCCCGCCCGTGCCCACCAGGATGCCAGCCGCGCTCAAACGCTTAAACCCATACAGCGCCAGCAGGGCCCCTATGCCCGCCGAAATCCATCGCTCCTGTTCCCCCACGTTGATCGTACGGCCGCTCGCTTGCCCCTCCTCTTCCTGCTGCTCCGGTTGTTCCTGAGTCTGCTGTCCCATCTCCCATGCGTTGGCAGTCGTCATCCGTGCACTCCGGCTAAAGGTTGGTGCCGGCGCAACTTCAAACATCGTGCCAATGCCAAAGGATGAGATTGCGGCGGAACTGCATACGGCGCGATGCGTCACCCTGACGGATCAGCTACGCCGATCGATCAGGTCGTCGCTATGCCGGCAAAGCGCCCAGCAAGCCGTCGCCAGCGCCGTCCCCGCCCCGACGACGAGCCCCCCGGTATCGAACTGCCGCATGATCAGCCTGAACAATCCCGAATAGATCAGGACGAGGCTGCCAACGGCCGAGCCCGCGATCAAGCTCATGATGATCAGCCAAAGGCAACGTGAAAGGATGCGGTCAGTCATGGAGGCTCCGTAGACCAGCATCGGCGTCGCGGCCCCTGATTCACCACTTTTGGAGAGCGTTAAATCTGACCCAAATTAACAGCAGCCTTTGCAATTACTTGCACAAATCATAATTTCCACCATTTCCTTACCCCTTTCTCATCAAATTTTAATTATTTCCTCTTGCCACAACTTCTCCATAACTACATACTTTGCGTCGTCAGTGAGTTGAACAGCAGTATCCCACTTCTTCGGCTGTTTCACGTCTGCCAAGCCTGATCCAAAAATCCGAGTGGGTTGCTGTTTCTGCGGACTTCTGGTCCCGGCCTTCGCGTGGGTGAGGCCGGGACTTTTTCTTTTTGGTCTGCAATAATCCTCCCCATGGCCACCGCGCGCGGATACTTCCAGAACATCTACGACAATCTCCGATCCGTCGCGATCGGGATGAAAATCACGCTGAAATACTGCTTCCAGAAGACGGTCACCGTCCAATACCCCGAGCAGAAGCTCACCTTCGCCCCCCGCTATCGCGGCATCCACGAGTTCGAGGCCAACAAGTGCATCGCCTGCGACCTCTGCGCCAAGGCCTGTCCGGTCGATTGCATCTACATCGACAAGTCCGGCCCGCGCCGCATCGACAAGCAGACCGGCACCGTCAATCCCGCAGACCCCAAGAACGGCGACCTCCTCCGCTTCGCCATCGATTACTCGAAGTGCCTCTTCTGCGCCCTCTGCACCGAGCCCTGCCCCACCGACTGCATCCACATGGGAAAACTCCACGACCTCTCAAGCTACAGCCGCGAGGACGTGGTGGTGGAATTCACGGAACTGGACAAGAAAAACCAGCGAACCCCCATCCCGCTTTGGATGGAACGAAACGCCGCCAAGATCCCCTGGGTAAAAGAGGAATACGAGCGCGTCAAATCCGGAACGCTCGCGACCACCGCCGCCGACATTCCCGAATACACATGAAAAAACCCCGGAGACCTTGCTCCGGGGCTTAGGGGATGGTTTCCCACGAGTCGATTCAACTTTACTTGCGATCGCTCGCCCGATTCGAATCGGTGCGGGTCCCTGAATCCGTGCCCGACGAGCCGCGGATCTGCGAGCCCGCAGGCTGCGCGCCGTCACCATGGTGACCTGACGCGAGTACATCGACCGGCAGGCCGGCAGCCTGTGCCACTTTGCCAATGTGTCCGGCATGCTGGCGCAGCTTGGGCAACGTCTGGCTAGCCCACTGCTTGATGTCCGGATCGCTTCCGTTCTGCGCTTCCTTCTGGAACATCATCACGTCCTTCAGGTGATCCTTGACGTTGAACAGCAGATAAGCGTTGTCGAAATCCTGGCCGTCCAGTTTCTGAAACGCGCGATAGCATTCGTCAGCTTCGCCTTTGAGCTCGCTGGGCAGCGAAATGTTCTTCGCCCGCGCCGCGGCCATCAACTCCGTATTGGCCTGCGTGTGATCCTGCTCGAGCTGCTTCGCCAGATCCTTGATCTCCTGGCTCTGCGATTTCTGCTGGGCGAGCTGCGAGAGCTTCACTTCCAGCATACCGCCCTCAGCGGCCTTCATCGCGAATTCTTTCGAGTCCTTGGGGCTCTGCATTTCCTTGACCTTATCGCTTACGTCGGCGCGGACGGCCGTGCCGGCGAGCATTAGCGCGAACGCGCTGAGCGAGAGAGTGAGACAACGAGTCATGATTGCGCTTCCTTTCGTCGTGGCGGCTCAAGCATAACCTTGAGCCGAGAACAGATCGTAAATACGAATGAACTAGATCGTGCTGCTCTTGGTGCGGTTGAGGCACCTCCTTTCCATTGGTTCCCGGACCACGTTGAACCCGGTGCGGAGCAACGGTCGTGCCTTGGTCAGCCCTCGCAGCAAAGGGCCCGTGGAAAGGTGCAAAAAAGAGCATGGTCACCGTCAACGGTGACCATGCTTGATTATCCGATTCGATCGAGCAGTCCCAGCTATTTGGCCGCCGCGAACGTCACGATCTCCGGCGTCGTCGCCTGGATGTTCGGCGCGATGTCCGGGTTCGTCCGCCCCGTGATGAACGCAAGCCCCGCCAGCGTCACCTGCTGGAAGATCGGGTTGGTCCACACGTCTTCGCGGTGGCCCATATTCGTGTAGAACACACGCCCCTTGCCATACGGCTTGGCCCACGTCGCCGGGTAGGGGGCGCGCTGGTATGCCTTCTCGCCCTTGGCCTTCATCGAGTCGGTGTCCTGCACCAGGATCACGTGAAGGTCTTCGGAAAAGTTCCCCAGCGCATACCATTCTTCGGTGAAGCCGAAATCCTTAACGCCGTCCAGCCCGGGGAACTTCGCATCAACGACTTTCATTGTGGCCGGCTGCTGCGACTGGTGGGTGATGAACTCGCCGCCGATCATTTTGATGTACGGGTCGCGGACGTCCTCGAACTTGGCATCCTTGTCGCGGATCAATTGCGCCTGCTTCGCGATTTCCTTCGACTTGTCGGTGTAATTGCTGCTGTGGAACGTGTCGCTGGCGCAGTGGAAGCCGATGAACCCTTTGCCCGACGCGACGAAATCGAGGAGCGCCTGCTTTCCCTCCGCGGGCATGGGGGGCGTCTTGTCGGGGCCGGTCTTGGTTTCGTCGCCGGTCGTGTAGAACGCGATGGCGTCAAACGCGGCGAGCTTTTCCGGGGTGAAGAGCGAGCCGTCTTTGGAGACGGTCACCTCATACTCCTTCCCCACGAAATCGCTGAAGACCTTTTCGGCGTACGCGAGCTTCTCGTCCCCTTTGCGGGTGACGACGGGGTGTGGAAAACCGGCCGACCGCGTGAAGAACAGGACCTTCTTCTTCGGCTCATCGGCCGCAAAGCTCCGCGCGACGGGCCCAAGCGCAAATCCAGCGGCAGTAAGAGCGGCAAGCGAGAGCAGGTCGCGACGGTTCATCTGTGACATGGCGGCTCCGGAAGGTTAAGGGTTTTCGATGGCGAAAGTGTGTCCGAAGCAGGGGGACCGGTCAATGGGGAAGAGGATGCGGCCGCAAAGGCGCAAAGAGCGCAAATGAAAAATGACCTCAAATTGAATTACTTTGCGCTCTTTGCGCCTTTGCGGCGCATTTGGATTCGGCCCGGCCCGTCCTTGCGAACGCCCGCCCAATTCGAGAGTATTCACCTCCGGTTCCTCACACTTCGGAGAACGTCCATGGGCAAGCGCGGGTTGATGGCAAGCGTATTAACGGCGGCAGTGCTGGCAGCGGCGGCTGGCGCGGGGGCGGATTGGACCCGCTTCCGCGGTGCTAACGGCTCGGGCGTCGAAGCGTCCGCCAACACGCCGGCGTCGTTCACCGATAAAGATTACAAATGGAAGATCGCGCTCCCCGGCACCGGCCATTCCTCGCCGGTCGTCGTCGGTAAAAAAGTCTTCGTCACCTGCGCCGATCCAAAGGAGGCCACGCGATTCCTCATCTGCGTCGACCTCGAGAGCGGGAAGACGCTCTGGAAGAAGGAGTACACGTCACACTGGTTCAAGCAGCACGACTTCAACTCCTTCGCCTCCGCGTCACCGGTAGCCGACGGCGAGCGCGTTTACTTCACCTTCATCGCCCCCGATTCCTACACCGTCTACTGCCTCGACCTCAACGGCAAGGACGAGTGGACGTACGACATGGGCCGCTGGGTCTCGCAGCACGGCTGCGGCTGCTCGCCGATCCTCTTTCAGGACATGCTGATCGTCCCCAATGATCAGGACGGCCCGACCGCGTCGCTGGTGGCGCTCGACAAGGCAACCGGAAGCGAACGCTGGCGCATCAAACGGAAGAACGGGCAAACCTTCACCGCCGCCTCGACCCCGTGCATCTTCGAGCCAAAAGGCGCCGCCCCGCAACTGGTTATCACCTCCAAGGCCAACGGCATGGCCGGCATCGATCCGAAAAACGGCAAGACGCTCTGGGAGATTCCCGACGCCATGCCCTTCCGCGCCGTCGGCTCGCCGGTCGCCACAGACTCGCTGGTTGTCGGCACCAGCGGCGAAGGCGGCAAGAACCGATCGTGCGTCGTCGTCCAACCCGGCACGGCCGACGGCGCGCCGGCAAAGGTTTTATACAAGATGCCAACGGGCGCAGATTACCCCTACGTGCCCTCGCCCGTGATCCAGGGCGATCACATGTTCCTCTG
>JAQGHM010000216.1 GCA_028291615.1 Phycisphaerales bacterium
GTCCTGATGGGCGAAGACGTGGAACGCCGCCGCCAGTTCATCGAAGACCACGCCCTGGAAGTGAAAAACCTCGACGTGTAAAAGCGTGAAACATGAAACCTGAAACATGAAGAGACAATCGATCTTCATGTTTCACGTCTTCATGTTTCACGTCTTGTTTCATCCACAGTTATCGGACCGACTCACGCGAACGCCCTCCTCCAACCGATAGGGAATGTGGTCGCGCGTCCACCTGAAGGAGTCGTCGTATGTCCGTTACCGTCGATCGCCAGCCCCTCCCCGCAGCCGAAATGGGCCTCGAAACCCTGGGCCAGCTCATCGCCCACTTGCAGAAGGACAACCGCTTGGTCGTCCACGTCCTGGTCGACGGCCAGGAACCCGACCTCTCGCAGATGGGCACGGTCCGTAAGATCCCGCTTAACCAGCACACGCTCTTCGTCGAGACCGCCGACCCCCGTCAGCTCGCCGTCCAGGCCCTGACCGAAGTCGAAGCCCAGCTCGCCGAAGCCGACCGCCTCCGCTGCGAAGCCAGCGAGTTGATCGTCCAGAACCAGAACCAGCGGGCGATGGAAAAATTAAGCGGCTGCTTCTCGACCTGGCAGCACGCCCAGGAATCGGTCCTCAAGACCGCGCAACTCCTCCGATTGGATCTAGCCGCCGTTCAAAGTGAAGGCCGCCCCCTTACCGAAATGGTTCGCGATTTTGCCGAGCAACTCCGCCAGATCAAAGCCGCCCTGGAAAACCGCGACTTCGTCCACCTCAACGACATCCTCACCTACGAGGCCGCCCAGACCACCGCAAGCTGGCGCGGCGCAGTCGCTTCCCTGCGCGCCGTAATCGGACAACTGCAATAATCGTTGAAAAGAATGAGCAGGGTGGCATGGGCCAACTTGTTTGCCCCTGTCTTCTATGCCGCCAACTTGATGCGATTCTCGCCCCGCCGCGCTTCCACGTCCTGCAACGGCTCCGGCGGCACCCGATTCGCATTCAAGATCGCAAACGCCCGCTCCTCCAACTGCCACCGCAAATCCACCGCCGCCCGCATCGCCGTCTGCCCCTGCCCCACCGCCTCCGGCAACTCCGGACTTGTCGCCACGTACCCCTCAACCTCATCCCCCTCAAGCACGATGCGATACCGATCGATCGTCCATTGCGCAATCGCATGCAGCGCCGACGGCAGCGGCTTCACCACGCCGCAAGGCGCAGCCATCGTCATCTCAGAAATCAATTCCAGGTCCGTCATCCACGCGCCAAGCCGCCCCTCGATATCCCGCAGGGGCATCGGCGCGCGCCGTCCCTTGCTAGGCAGCGCCATCAATTCCGCTCCCACCACCGCGCGAACTGATTTCACCAAGTCGTCCACGCTCAATCCCCGCGCAGTCGCGCCGGGCAGTTCAACGCATCGAGCGACAAACGTCTGATCCGCAGCCCGGTCCAGTGAAATCCGATAACGACCTGCAAGTTTATGTACGTCCCGCATGTCGATGGAATCGGCCGACCCAGAGCGCGACTTGACGTTTATACTGCTAAAAATGCCCCAATTACACGCCGAGCCCGCGGCACCCACTCCGCGGGCTCAGGTTTCTGCCAGATTTAAGTCGTCCGGACCTGCCGGCGAGCGACATCACCAGCATCGGCCGATCGCGCCCGCGGCTTTGCTCACCCGCACAAAAGATCCATCAGGCGGAAGGCCGTCGCGCGACAGCCAGCCCCACGAAAAGGCAGCGGCACTGGCACCACGTGCTCGGGCGGATCGATCATGGCTGCAACCTGACCGCCCTGCGCATAGAGCATTGCTCGTGTCTCGGCGTCCAGAAAAGTATGAAGGGCAACGCCCCGCGGCGCAACGCCGGGCGCGCAATTGGATTGTCCCATAAACAACGCTCCGTCTGCCTTGGCTTCACTGGCTGCCCGGGCAAGGGCAGCCTCCAGCGATGACATCCCATTGGCGGATGTCCAAAGCAAACGAGCGATTTAATGCCGGTCGTTATCAGACCGCCGCCCTACTTCTTATCCTTCTCCTCAGCCGGCACGAACTTCAACGACACCGAGTTCATGCAATACCGCAGCCCCGTCGGCTTCGGCCCGTCGTCAAAGACGTGACCCAAATGCCCATCACACCGCGCGCACGTCACTTCAGTCCGCGCCATCCCGTGCGTGCGATCCGTGATCTCCTTCACGTGGCTCGGCGCGATCGGCCGCCAATAGCTCGGCCAACCCGTCCCCGATTCAAACTTCGTGTCCGACGAAAACAACTCCAGCCCGCACGCCGCACACAGGTACGTCCCCTTTTCGTGGTTATTCACATACTCCCCGGTCCCGGCGCGCTCGGTCCCCTTTTCCCGCAGCACGTGGTACTGCGCCGTCGTAAGCTGCTTCTTCCATTCCGCGTCGCTCTTCTCCACGTGACCCACCGCGGCATCCTGCGTCGTCGGCTTTTCTGCTGCCTTTTCCGCGGCGTTCACGCTCGAACGCTCGCAAGCCAGGGCAAACAGCGACAACGCCAGCAATGCCAGAAAAATATAATTCATGTTCATCACTCCTGAGAAAGAAAGGTCGCTCATTATAGGCGGTCACGGCATGTCAAACGCCATCACGTGCGGTGTTTTCTCAACATTCCCCGCGGCGTCCTCCGCCCCGGCGGTCAATACAACCCGCCCGGACTTCAAATCGTCGAGACTGATTTCCCATTCCGAAAAATTCCCCGCCACCGCCCGCGCGGCGTGCCCGTTCACCAAAACCGCCCGCACTTCCCCATTATCAGCCGTCGTCCCGCGCACCACCGCCCGCCCACCTGTGGCCTTACTCACCCGCGTAATTACCGTCACCGGCGGCAGGTCATCGACAAGTTTTAGCGGCTTCGGATACTCCGCCTCGACCGGACGCGTCCCGATCGGCATGAACTCCGCATTCACCGCGATCTGGTCCAGCCGCACATTCCGATACGCGTGATCCTTATACACCGCCCGCCACGGGCCGTACTCGCACGCATGCACGTCCAACCCGTCGATCATGAGGCTAGGCGAGACCGGATGAATCGCCCAGTGCGAGTTCCATACCCGGAAGTTCTTCACCACAAACGGATGCATCACATCCGGCCCGACCCCGTTCACACCCTTGCCGAACGGCACGCTTCCACCCAGGTTAAACCCATGCCGCCGCTGGCAGTTCGACTCGTTGTCCTCGAACCGCAAGAACGGCAGCGTCCGCACGTCCGTCTTCACCTTCGATCCATCCGGCTGGCGAATATCAAACGCAGGCTTGAACTCAGGAGTCTCGATTGCCTGGAAGAAATATCCATATTCGTCGCACTCCGCCGCCACGTTCCGCGTAAACGAATTCAAACTGTTCGCCCACCAGAACCCCGACCCGTCATTCACATCGAACGGCAGCGCCTGATCCGGCAGCTTCTTCGCCGAGTAAGCCTGCACCGCCAGGTTCCGATCCAGCACGTTGTAAACCTCCGTGCCGTTCTCCAGGAAAAACCCATGCCCCATCGACTGGTATCCCACGCAGTCGCGGATCACCAGGTAGTTCGTCCCATGCACCGTAATCCAGCGATTCCCACTGTCCCAGATCGAAGCCCCGACAATCGAAGATCCGCGCATCGAATCCCCCGCCAGGTGGAAGTGCAAGCTGTACCGCCCCAGCACGCCCTCCTTGCCCAAGTGACGAAACTCGGCATAGGAGATGGAGCCC
>JAQGHM010000225.1 GCA_028291615.1 Phycisphaerales bacterium
ATGCCCACGAGGAGTTTCCCGTCCTTGAGCAGGAGCATTCGGGCGACGGCGGAGTCGGTGATGACTTTGCCCCCGGCGCCGAAGGTCGTGTCGAGGGTTCCGTTGGAATTGAAACGCGCGACGAATCCACCGCTGCCGTTGCTGCCGCCGACCAGGAACTTTCCGGTGGGAAGAATGACGACGGAAAGAAACTCGTGGTTGCCGGGAAAGAGATTGCTGACCACGCGGCCGGCGTTGCCGAAGGTAGGATCGAGCGAGCCGTTCGCCTGGTATCGCACGAGCAGACCGGTGGTGGCGCTGGTCAAGTCGAAGAGGCCGGCATAGCCGGTGCTCCCGGCGGCGAGGATGCGGCCGTCGGGAAGTGCGGCGACGGCGTTGGCGGATTGGTTGGAGTGACCGGGCACGGCGAGCGTCGCCTGGCCGGATCTTCCAAAGGCTGGATCGAGCGCGCCGGAGGTTGTGAAGCGGGCTGCGAGCAGCGACTGGTCGCCCGGCGCGGCGACGACAAGCTTGCCGTCGGCCTGGAACGCGACATCGAAGGCGGCGGCGCTTCCGCTGGCGTCGAGTGAAAGCGGGAGCAGCGCGATGCCGTCGGTATCGAACGAGGTATCCAGTGCGCCGGCGGCGGTCAGGCGGGCGAGGGCGAGCGTCCCGGGTGCGGTGACGTTGTCGGTGGCTTTTCGGCCTACCAGCGCGATGTTGCCGCTGCCATCCACTGCGATGTGGCTGGGCAGATACTCCGGGCCGGGCACCGGAATGGTGGCGATGCCGCGCTGGCCGAAGGTCAGATCGAAGGCGCCGTCGGCGCGGAAGCGCGCGACGGCATAACCGTCGCTGATCCTGGCGGAGATCAGGACTTTGCCCTCGGGCGATAGCGCGATGTCGTTGATGACCGATTGGACTGGGAAGAAGTTGCCGACGATCAGGCCGGTCTTCGCAAAGGTGCTGTCGCGCTTGCCAGCGGCGGTGTAGCGGACGACGAATGTGAACTGATCGCCGGCGGGAGAGGTCTGACCGGCAAGGACAAAACGGCCGTCGGGCAGGGCCGCGAGCGCGCCGAGCGAATTGGCGTCGCCGAACTTATCGTGAAGTCTGCCGCCGCTGGCGAAGGAGGGATCGAGCCTGCCGCGGTCGTCGAGGCGGAAGACATTGAGGCCGGCGTCGTCAGCATTACCGATGGCGGCGATGAGGATCTTGCCATCGGGCTGAATCGCAAGGGGCGCGGCATCGCCGCTGTAATTGCCGGAAAAGCTGATCTTGCCGCCCGTGCCGAAGGACGTGTCGATCCTGCCGTCCGGGTGCAGGCGCACAACCGAGAGCTCGAATTGAACTGTTCCGCTGACGAGGATGCGACCGGCGGCATCGATGACAACGTTGCGGGCGGTGGCGTATTCGCTCGTGAAATCGACGGTGACGACACCGCCGGCGCCAAACGATGGATCAGGCGTGCCGGCGGGATTCAAGCGGGTGATGACGATGTCGTTGCCGGCGCCGACTGCGTTGCCGGCAATGACAATCTTGCCGTCCTTCTGCATCGCCAGGGCACTGGCATAAACGTGAGTGGGGCCGGGCAGGTCGGTGGTGACGATGCCGCCGTTGCCGAAGGTGCGATCGAGGGCGCCGGCAGTTAGCAACATTCGCGGTTCGAGGAGTTCGATCGGACTCATTGGTTCCTCTCGGTTTGTGGAAAGGGGGTCGAGGCCTTCCATTCGAGCGTGAACGACTCGAGATCGTGCTGATGACATCGTCTAGCCCTTGAGAACCGTCCGCCATAAGGGACGGCGCTTGGGGCCTCAGCATTACGGTGGTACCGGGTGACCGTCACGTAACGTGGCAAGCTGTACGATGCCTAACCGCACCGCACGGCATCGCCCCGAATCTTTCAGAGCGAGGGTGGCCGCTGGTAAGAATAAGTTCGGCGCCCACGCCATTGTGACTGAGTTTCGGGACATGATCGAACGTCATCAGCCGGTCGAGATCGGCACGCCTGAGCAGCCCCAAGAGATAGTCAGGCTGGATTCATTCCAATCGCGATGCGGCCCCGGCGCGCTTCCCCTTCCACTGGCCCTTGGTTGTGCGGATCGTCGTCACGGCCTGATCTTAACAGGTCCGGCGCGGGGTGATGGGCCAATTGGATTTTCGTTCCGCGTTTTTCGGCACGGCTCCGCACTCCGGGCAGCGGTCCGGCGTTGCGCGCAGGTCGTAGCCGCACGAGAGGCAATGGCCCAAACGCGGGCGACATCGGCGAACAATTGTCGCGAGTCGATACGACGGTAAGACGGCCGTCAACAGGATCGCCCAGCCCATCGCAACGGCGAATCCATTTATCCCAGCGTGGTAGCTTGCGCCCGGCCAGCCGCCAACGCTCTCTTGAAACTGGGCGTCCAGGGCCGAGAGGCCAAACGTGGTGGTTATGAAGCCAGACGAGCCGCGCACCGAGTGATCGGCGAGGGGACCCGGCCGCCGCCAATGGAGGCCGGCACTGGGCGGCAGAAAGTACGGAGATCGGGGTGGCGAGTCGAAGGTAATGTACCGCCCATGGAGGAACCACACACGGCCGCGCGAAACGGTGAGGGCACGGAACGACCATGCGGCCGTCGTCGTCGGCGCCGGCCCCGAGACGGGAATGCGTGGGCAGGGCCACGTTGTCGGGGGCTTCGGATCGCACCAGACCCACTCTTCGGACGAGTTGCGGTTTCGCACCCAGAACGCCGCCGTCGCCAGGCAAAGCGTCAGCGACACGACGGTCGCGGCATGTACGAAGATGCGCAGCAGGCGACTCATGCAAGGATCGTACCACACTTGGGGCCGACGACCCGCGGCGTCATTTCTGGCTTACCGCCATGGTGTTCGACGTGCCGACGTAGGCGTCCCTGTCACGTTACAGATCGCAACGCCCCTGACGCGCTCAATTAGCCCGCAAAAAGCCAGCGAAGTAGAGTAGGTGGCTTCGCGTGCAGCATCCCCCATTGGATTACGGAAAGCAGGAACGTACCCGATCACGTGGCTGCCTCGTCGCGCTGGGCTGGTTGCTCGTGATCCTCGTCATTCTTTGCGTCGCGCTGTTCATCGCGGCTACCGTCGTCGGGCCTGGGTTCCCTTGAGATGACCCGTCTTCGTTTGATCCTCGCTCCGCTGCTGCTGATCCCGATCGCGGTGTGGGTGCGCAGCTATTGGCGCTGTGACTTCGGCGTCGCTTGCGGCTGGATGTTATCGTCGAAGTCCGGGGCCATTTACCTGTATCCCTCAAACGAGTCGCGGCACTACATGATCGGAGTCGCCGGTGAGGACTGGCGGCTGGAGGAGGAGACGGGATCGGCTTACCGTCCCTGGTTGCCGTGCTGGTCCTGGAGTTATGCGGGCGAACGGTTCTACGTGGTGCAATGGTGGGCGGTGTCGGCCGCGCTTGCGGTGCCGCTATGGTGGTGTGCTGGCGGCGGCGCAAGGCCAGGCTGCGCGGGTTCGAGGTTAATCACCCCGTTGCATAATCCGTCGATCATCCTGACGCCGTGTAACCGAACTGCCGTGGCGAGGGTGGAGGTCGCGCGCCGTGGCTTGAATCAGCCACGGCGGGAGTCTCGGGGTACTGGTGATCATTTTTCGATTCCGCCTGGCTAGTTCTACGCGGGCAATCAGGTCGTCGGTGGGCATGCTGGCAAAGCTCGCATATCCTCGGTCATTAGCACACTGCAAAAATCGGAACAGTCAAAATGGCTGCCTTTCACCGCCCCCGCCGATCGCGAGGCTTAGTCTCGGGCTGCTTCTGACCGCCGGCCCACGTCTGCAAGGTGGCGATGCGATCCAGTTCTGCGGCGACGGAATGCAATTGTTCAATCGCGTTGTAGGCGTGGATGGTGGCGGTCTTCAGCGCGTCGGCGTCCGGGAAGTTCAACGTCGCTATGCGGTGGCGCACGACTTCGCCAGCTTCTTGAGCCTGGCGGCAGTCTTGATGTGGTCCTCCGGCTCTGATTCACCCGCGTGGCGTCCGCGGATGTTATGTATTCGCCCCTCGGGTAGCTGGACGATCATGTTGTAGCCGCCTAACGAAAACATGCTCACCCCGTCATTCGACGCTCTGCCAATGTCCTGGTGTATGAACTCGCCTGCGCGTGCGCAGAGAACGGCGTGCTCGTTACGGAGCGCCAGTTCCATCAGGATCGCGTTCCACGTGAAGACTCCGCCGAGGTCATCGTGTTGATAGGCATCGCCGGTATGTGAGAAAGCTTCTCGCGCCGCGCGTGGGCTTCTCGGCGCCCACCGAGTGCCAGAAGGCATAGGCGTCGATGATCTTGCGCACCGGGCCGGGTAGCTCGACGCGAGACTGGTGATCGGCCACGGCGGTTGCAGTCGCGACGGGCGCGTGCGCCCCGTTGGCCGGGCGCGTGCCGGCGGCGCGATGCGTGGTGGGCGCGGAGGGGCGTAACTCGGCGTCGGAAACGCCGGCGCGGATTCCTGCCGCGCGCCGACATAGATCCTCCGCGGATAACCGGGCGGGCAGCCGCTGAGGGCTTTCCAGATCGGCTGCCTGGGACCCCACGTCGGCCTGCACATTTTGCACTCGGCAAAAAACCGGGGGCCAAGTCAGTACAGTCCAAGACATGAATGCAAATTCCTCGATCGCGTGGGTGTTCGCCGTTGTTGCCGTCGCCGGGACCGCGATTTCACCGGCCGGTGCGGCGGTGGTTACCACGGTCGACTTCGAGAACGTCCCGGTGCTCGCGACTGGTCCTAGCATCTATGTCGCGGTGCCTGGTCCGCAGACGATCACGACCGCGCCGGCAACCTTCACGGGCGGGGTCGTCCTGGGATTCGCCACGTTCTTTCCGGCCATCTCCTTCGCCACCAAGCCCAACGTTTACGGAACGGCGGATTTCGGCAACCGCCTGTCGAAGCAGCTCACGATCGCGATCGATCCGGCGTCCACCACCACCGAGGTCAGCTTCGCGCTCTTCAACGGTGAGACGTTCAACCAGTCCTATTCCGTCGCCGCCTTCAACGGGTCGAGCCTGGTCGCCAGCCAGACGCTGACCGACGTCGTGCCGAACTTCAACTCCGGCTACGGCCTGATCGACCTGGTCGCCCCCGGCGGCATCACGAGCGTGACGGTCTCGGCGGTCGGCGCTCCATCGGTGTGGGATTTCCTGATCGACTCGGTCGGCTTTAATCAGAACATCGGGACCACCCTCCCGCCGGCGGTCGTGCAGCTTCCGACTCCGCCGGTCGTGGGTCATCGTCATGGCCATGGCGAGGCTGAATTGGTGGAGGTCAACTTCGGCGATGACGTCAACGATATCCGCGGAACGGTCGTGGTCGTGACGCCCGAACCCGGGACCTGTGCGTTGATGCTTGCCGGCCTGGCCCTTAGCTTGACCCGGCGTGGTACCGCGACCTCGCTCCGGCGCTAAACCGGCTGCGCCGGAACGGGAGGGATACGGTGT
>JAQGHM010000233.1 GCA_028291615.1 Phycisphaerales bacterium
CGACGGTCTGCGAGCATTGTCGCTTCCGATGCGCACCGGCCCGCACCCGCGCGACATCGGCGTCGTCCGCGCCGTGCGCCGCTACCTTCGCAAATTTGGTCCCTTCGATGCGATCCACGGGCACAGCTCCAAGGGCGGCGCGATTGCGCGGCTGGCGGCGTTCGGGACCGGCGTGCCAGCGATTTACACGCTGCACGGGCTCATCATGATGGACCCGGGCCTTCCGCGCTGGAAGTGGCTTTTCTATCTCACGATCGAGTTGACGCTGAGCCTGCGCACCGCGCGCATCATCGCCGTTTCGCCCGAGGAGGCGCGGGCGGCGGTGCGGGTGGGGCTTGGCCGCTCGCGGGTGATCACCATACCTAATGGGATCGGGGCGCTGAAGCTGACGCCTCGGCATGAGGCGCGGCGGATCATGGGGGTTGCGGACGATGCCCTGGTGATCGGGTTCGTCGGCCGCCTGGTCGATCAGAAGGCGCCTGAGGTGCTGGTGAAAGCGTTCGCGACGACCGCCAAAGTGGCGCCGCAGGCGCGGCTGGCAATGGTGGGCGCGGGACCGCTGGATAAGCCGCTGCGCGATCTTGCATGGCGGCTGGGCGTCGCGGACAAGATCATCTGGCTTGGCGAGCGCGACGCGCGCGGCGTTTTCGCGGGGTTTGATATTTTTGCGCTCTCCAGTCGCAAGGAGGGGCTGCCGTATGTAGTGCTCGAAGCGATGGTCGCGGGGCTGCCGGTTGTGGCGACGTCGTCGGCGGGCGTTGAGATTTTGGTTGAGCCGGGCGTGAACGGCGCGGTGACGCCGCCGGGTAATGATGCGGCCTTTGCCCGCGCGTTGATCGACCTTGCGATTAATCCGTCGCGCCTGTTGCGTTACGCGGCGGCGTCGCGCGCGCGGGCGGCGGAGTTGACGATTGACGCGATGGTCGAGCGGACGTTGCACGCGTACCAGAGTTTGTCGGTGTCCCCGGTGCCGGAGTTGTCCGGGAAGACCCGAGGCGAACCGGTGGCGCGACAATTTTCGATTGCCGCGCTGCGAAATACACCGCAGAATTGAACGGTCAGCTAATCCCTCATGATTCCCGCGATTCAAAAGTTCGTCCGCGCCGCCGACGCCGCTATTGCCCGCGCGTACCTGGCGCTTCGCCGCGAACAAAATGCGCTCATGCCGTTCCTGTTTCACTCGCTCTTTCGCGACGAGCGCGAGATGGACCTGAACCTCGTCGAGCCTCTTGAGCGCACGACGGTCGCGCAGTTTCGCCAATTTGTCGAATACTACCTGGAGCACGGATATCGCTTCATCGGGCCGGCCGACCTCCTGCGTGGGCTCGCGCCCGACGGCAAGTATGCGCTCATCACCTTCGACGACGGCTACTTCAACAACACGCTCGCCCGGCCGGTGCTCGAAGAGTTCAAGGTGCCCGCGCTCTTCTTCATCTCGACCAATCACGTGCTGCAGAACAAGTGCTACTGGTGGGACGTGTTCTACCGCGAGCGCACCGCGCAGGGCGCGTCGCGACGGCAGATTTATCGCGAGACGGTGGGACTGAAGGGGCTGCGAACGGATCAGATCGAGGCGCAGCTCATCGCGCGATTCGGTCCCAGCGCTCTCACGCCGCGCGGGGATATTGACCGCCCCTTCTCCCCTGCTGAGCTGCGCGACTTCGCGGCCAGCCCGTTCGTGCATCTTGGCAACCACACGGCCGATCATGCGATCCTGACCAATTACACGCTCGACCAGGTTCGCGAGCAGGTTCAAACGGCGCAGTTGGCGCTGCAGGAAATGACCGGAATCACGCCCACTGCGATTGCTTACCCCAATGGCGCGCACAACCCGCAGATCGTCGAGATCTGCCGCGAGGTTGGGTTGAAGGTCGGCGTCACGGTGCGGCCTCATAAGACGCATCTCCCGCTCAAGCCGAGCTCTTCGGACCTGCTCCGCATTGGGCGATTTTGCCCCAACGGCGACGATCCGATCGTCACGCAGTGCCGGACGTATCGTTCGGATCTGCAGCTTTACGGGGCTTTTCGAGCGGGGTATCTCCGGCTGCTCCGCGGGCAGATCGCCCAGTAATCGGCTTGAACTCAAGCATACATTGATGCGAGGATGCTCGCCATGAATTCCTGCGCGCGTGCCTGCCTGTGTCTGGTCGTGTTCGCTGCACTGACGACCCTCGCGGCGGAGCCGGGCGTAGCGAGTCTCGACGAGGCGATCGCTTCGAAGCGGGATCTCTGGGGCGAGGCGGCGCTGAAGCAGACGGACGGCCCGAGCTATGAGTTTTTCGAGCCTCTGCTGCCGCCGCTGCGGTATGTGGATGCGCCGTTCCATCATTATCCGATTACGTTGAGCGCGCCGGGGGCGGCGGTGAAGGGGCGGCTTGTCAGCAACGGCAGCGTGATCAACGCGCTGGCGCGGCAACCGAACTGGCGCGGCGAGGCGGGCGTGCCGGTGACTTTTCGAGTGGGGAACGCGCGGGAGGAGTTCGGAGCGGACCTGCGGCGGCTTGACGGGCCTAAGTATGAGGCGGGTTATCTGCCGATCGTGCAGTTGCGTTACCGGCAGGAGAAGGCGACGTATGCGGAGGAATGTTTCGCCAGCGTCGATCCGGATCTGTTGTCGCACGGCGCGATCTTCATGAAGTTCACACTGGCGGGTGGGGAGGCGGGGCTTGTGGAGGCGCAGGTGGAGGCGGCCGCGCCACTGCGGCGAGTGGGTGGGACGCTGGCGGGGGCGGATGGAAAGTCGCTGGTGGCATTTGGGTCGGGGTGGGAGTTCAACCCCTCGCGCAACACGTTGACGGCGCGATTCGTCGCGGGCGGCGTTGCTACGCTTGTGGTGTTCACAGAGCCGGCCGCCGACGCGCCTGCAAAGGTGGCGGCAACGTATGACGAGGAGCGACGCTTGGCTGCGGAGGTGTGGACGCGGTTGCTCGATGGTGGCATGCAATTGACGGTGGCGGAACCGCGGGTGAACGATGCCTGGCGATCGCTTGTCGTGGGCTCGTACGCGCTGCTCAAGGAGGACGACATGCGCTATAGCGCGGGGAACCAATATGCGAAGCTGTACGAGGCTGAGGGGGGCGACGCGGTGCGGGCGCTGCTGCTTTATGGGCATGCGGCGGACGCGCGGCGAATGATCGTGCCGCTGATGGACTACACGCGCAAGGGGCTGGAGTTTCATCAGGGGGCATTCAAGCTGCAGTTGCTGGCGAATTATTACTGGGTGACGCGGGACGTGGCGTTGCTGCGCGAGCAGCGGGCGCGGTGGCAGAAGGAGGTGGACCTGCTGGTGAATGGCCGCGAAAAGGAGTCGGGCCTGTTCCCGCGCGAGAAGTATTGCGGGGATATCGATACGCGGGTCTATTCGCTGAATTCCAACGCGAATGGCTGGCGGGCGCTGCGGGACATGGCCGCGGTGTTGGCGGATGCGACCGAGTTGGGCGAGGTGGAGCAGGCGGAGCGGTTGAAGGGCGTGGCGGCGGAATTTCGGGCGCGGGTGCTGGCGGCTCTTGAGAAGAGCGTGCGGCGGGATGTTGATCCGCCGTTCGTGCCGATCGGTTTGTTTGGCGAGGAGGCGCCTTACGACGTGATCGCCGCTTCGCGGATGGGGAGCTACTGGAACATCATGTCCACCTACGTGCTGGGGTCGGGGGTGTTCCGGCATGACTCGGAGACGGCGACGGGGTTGATCCGGTATGTGCAGAATCGCGGCGGGCGGTTCGCTGGGCAGAACCGGGCGTTTCCGGAGAAGAGCTTTTGGATGGAGCAGAGTAATGTGAATGACCTCTATGGGATGCGCTATGCGCTGACGTTGCTGGAGCGCGACGAGGCGGATGCGGCGCTGGTTTGTTTCTACGGCAAGCTGGCGCTGGGGATGACGCGGGATACGTTTATCGGATCGGAGGGGTCGTGCCTGCGGCCGGTGGATGAGTTTGGGCGGCAGATGTATTTGCCGCCTAACAGCGCGGCGAATGCGAATTTCCTGCAGCAGTTGCGGTATTTGCTGGTGCAGGATTTGGATCTGGATGATGACGGGCGGCCTGAGACGTTGCGGCTGGGGTTTGCGACGCCGCGGCGGTGGTTGGTGGATGGGGCTGAGATCAAGGTGTCGGGGGCGGCGACGGCGTTTGGTGAGGTGGGGTTTTCGATTCGTTCGGATCTTGCGCACGGGAAGGTTGAGGCGGAGGTTTCGCTGCCGGCACGAGCGCCGTCGCGGACACTGCTGCGGTTTCGATTGCCGGGCGGGTGGCGCGTCGAGAGTGCGGCTGCGGGGGATGCGGCGCTGGGGGTGGCGGCGGATGGGGAGACGGTCGATCTCACAGGGCTGAGCGGGCGGGCGGTGGTGCATGCGACTGTGAAGCGGGTGACGGCGAAGTGACGTTGCATTGATTTTGGTGGATGACAGATGCGCCTGCGTTGGTTCAAGTGAGTGTGGTGTTGCGCTTCGCTGGCTCGTATTAACGGTTCGGACATGCCCAAGATCCTTGTTGTTGATGACAGTCCGGACACGTGTGATTCGCTTCGCCGATTGCTCGGGCGGGCTGGGTGGGAGGTGTTGTGCGTGGGGGATGGGGCGGTGGCGGCGCAGCGTCTTCGCGAGATCCAGGCGGAGGTGGTGCTGCTGGACGTGATGATGCCCGAGGTGGACGGGTTTGGGGTGCTGGCGCAGATCCGGTCGGACCCGCAGACGTCGCGGACGACGGTGGTGATGTATTCGGCGCTGGCGGACGAGGCGACTAAAGCGCGGGCGCGGGAGGCGGGGGCGGATGGGTATCTGGTGAAGGGGGTGTCGTTTGATGTGGTGAGGGAGCGGTTGGCGGAGTACATGCACTGACGACGATGGCGCTGCGAGGGGAGTGGGAGATTGCCGATTGGGTTTGGTTGGGTTTGTTTGTCGGTGTGGGCGGGCGGAATCGCGGTTTTTCGGCGGGAATGGGGGTGATTGGGTTTGTTTGGTAATACGCGCTTGGCCGCTTGAGGGGTGGTGGGTGTTAAGATGGGTGGGGGGAATTTTGCGTTTTTCTGAACCCGTGCATTTCCGTGCAACTTCATGCATTCGACGGGCAGGGCTGGTGGCGGGGATGGAGTGAGGAAAACGGCGAGTTGGGCGAGAACGAGCATGGAACCCCTCCTTTTTTGACCCCGGTATTTTACCTAACATTTCAGACCGTGTCAAATAGGAAATGCTGGTGATTCTTTGATCGTTTGGTTCTTTGATCCTTTGCGTCACACGTCCGAGAGGTGTGGGCGCGAAAGCGGGGTTTGGATTTGTCGCAGAGAAGCAAAGAGTCAGAGGGGCAAAGGATGGGAGAGATAAGGTGGTGGAACTGTTGGAGAGATGATGTGTAGTCGCGGCCGCATGTCCCAAGGGCCGCACATTATCAAGCGGTGGTGGAACTCTGGGGCGGGGGAGCGAGCGAATTATCAACTCTTCCTAGCCCCCGCAAATCACAACGCTCCGGTGGGTAGCCTTTGCCTTCGGTGATGGAGGATTCTGGGACTCAGTAGGTGTTTAAGAAGGCGATTACGTTTCGGCATAGGGATGGGTCTTTGTCGGGGGGCTCGTCCGTTACAAGCGCGGTTTTTTTGTTTCGAGACGATGCGGGGAAGCCCAGCGAAGGGCGGCGTACGAGATACTAAGCTCCGTCCTGCGTCCGCGTTTTCGCGCCATCGAAGTGCATAGCGCGGGAAACGTGCTAATGGCCGGCTTGCCGATAGAATCAAGGTCGATGGATAAAAGATACCAGGTCTTCGTCAGCTCCACCTACGCGGACCTAAAGGACGAGCGCCAGAGCGTCATTCAGGCGCTTATGGAAATGGACTGCATTCCCGCGGGGATGGAGTTGTTCCCGGCCACCGACGAGGAGCAATGGCAGTTTATCAAGCGTGTTATTGACGACTGCGATTACTATCTCTTGATCATCGGTGGGCGATACGGTTCAACGACTTCGGAAGGGATCAGCTACACGGAAAAGGAATACGAATACGCGGTAGAGCGCGGCATCAAAGTCATTGCACTACTTCACGACAAGCCGGACGAGATTCCAGCAGGCAAAACAGAGCTAAGTCCCGGCCTTCGAAAGAAATTAGACGCCTTTCGGGATCAGGTGTCTCAGGGAAGGCTTGTTCGATTCTGGAATCGCGCCAGTGACCTCCCGGGGATTGTCGCCTTAAGCCTTCAAAAGACGATCAAAATGTTCCCGGCAATTGGGTGGGTTCGCGCGAACACGATTTCAAATGAGACCGCTCTTTCGGAATTAAATGAACTTCGTAAAGAGAACGCGGCGCTAAATAAACGACTCGGCGAATCAGTAATCAACCCACCTTTAGAAATTGAACGACTGGCGAATTTGGATGAAGGTTTTACTGCCCATATGACGGAGAGCCATCGAGGCACTATAACGAAATGGACGATCCGCCTTTCTTGGCGAGACATCTTCTCCGACATCGCGCCTTATCTGTTAAAGGTTCCGACCGAGAAGCGTGTTCAAGAGCTCGTACAACTGTCTTTCCGGAATCGTGGCGAGAGGAAAGGCCAATACCAATATCTGGTCGATCAGGATTTTCAGACAATCACGATTCAGCTCAAAGCCCTTGGATTAATAAATACAGAACTTGAGCAAGGGTCACTTTTTTGGAGCCTTACGCCCAAAGGCGAAAGGCTGATGATGGAATTACGCACCGTTCGCTCAAAGAAATCCAAGTCCTCGAAACTGCCAGCTGCGTGAACCATTCTAAGAGATCGCAGGGTGACGAATATGGATGGGTTGACCTTCACCTCCGAGCTCGTGAAGTCACTGGCGTGGCCGGCGGCTGCGTTGTTCATTGTTGTGCTGCTGCGGAATCCATTGGCCACACTCGTGCCGCTTCTTAAGAAGGTGAAGTACGGAGAGTTGGAAGCGGAGTTTGGCGAAACGGTGAAGGAGCTTGAGAAAGAAGCGGAAAAGGTCTTGCCTATCTCGAACGCTCAGGCCGTTGAAGTAAAGGATACTTTGGTGCTTGGGAATCCGCGGATGTCCGTAATTACCAGTGCCATGGAATTGGAACATATGGCGCGCGAGGCCCTAAAACGTAAGGGGGTTGGGTTAGAATCCAATGCGGCGCCTGACGTGCTGGGAATTTCATTGGCCTTGAACAAGATCGTCACGCCTGAGCAGATGCACTTGTTTAACGCCTTGCTGAAGGTCGGACACCGCGCAACGTTTGAGATGGGACCGTTCGACTACCAAGAAGCGAAGGCTTACGTGAGAGCTGCCCGCAGGCTAATGGATTATCTGAGTAAAGTTAGTAAGGACGAGCAGAAGTGAAGATTCTTCAGATGCCGAAGCAGGCGAAGGCGGTGCGTCCGGTGTTGCAGAGGGCGGGGGGGCCGCTGTTGGCGAAGGAGGTGGCGCGGCGATTCAAATGGGCGAAGTTGGCGGTGGTGGGGGAGTTGCTGGAGACGCTGGTGTCGCTTGGGCAGGCGCGGCGGGATGGGGAGCGGTTTGTGGTTTGAGGGTTTTGTGAAATGCGACGTCGTTTGAGACGCGGAATCCGGGGCGGCGCTCTGGTCGCGTAGCTCCCGGGCGCTCTGCCCCGGCGTGGGTTGGCTGGGCGCGCGGGGGTGTGCGCTTGAGATGGGCGCGGGGGGAAACCGCACGGAACGAGTTCCGTGGGCTTTTGCGGATTTCAAAAGAGGTCACTTCGGTTTTTCCAGGACTTTGGTGAGGGCTTCGAACCATCTCGTGGCCATTTTTTCTGCGCCTGTTTCGTTGGGGTGGACCTTGTCCTGGATGGTGTCTTTTTCGGGGTCGAAGGAGTTGGCTTGGTTGACTAGGATCACGGGTTGGTCGGGGGTGTTCAGGCGGGCGGCTAGTTTGCCTAGGGCTTCGTTCAGCTTGGGGATGTAGGAATACTTGGGGAGTTTGCCGCTGGGGATTACCTGGGCTAGGCAGACGATGACTTTGGGGTTGGTTTTGCGGAAGGCCTGGATCATGGTGTCGGTGGCGGCGACGATTTTTTCTATGGGTTGTTCTTCGACGGTGTGGTTGTGGCCGGCGTGGAGGAGGACGATGTCGGCGGGGTGGTCGCGGAAGGATTTGGGGGCGGCCGTGGCTAGAAATTCGGCATTTTTGCCGCTGTAGGCTTCGTGGGGGAGGGGGCCTAAGCGGGAGTCGGATTTGCGGGAGCCGACGTATTGGATGTGGTAGCCGGCGGTGGTTAGTTTGTCTAAGAGCGGGAGGCGGTAGTTGGAAAAAGTCTTGCCGCCTTCGGTGATGGAATCGCCTACGGGCATGATGCGGTAGGATTTGACGGTGGGCGGCGGGTTGTCGGCGGAGCGCGCGACCGGGAGCGTGAAGGTTAGAAGGGCTGCCAAGGCGGTGATGAAATGATGTGATTTCATGTGCTGAGTGGGTATCGTAGTTCCCGTCTTTTGGAAAGGGCAAGCGCTTATGGACAGCACGATCAAGTTTACTGCCAACGGCGAGCGGCGTTCGGTTACCACTGATTCGGAGCGGGCGCTGCTGGATGTTTTGCGGGAGGATCTGGGGCTGACGGGGGCGAAGTATGGGTGTGGGGAGCGGGAGTGTGGGGCTTGCTCGGTGCTGGTGGATGGGCGGCGGGCGTTTTCGTGGCGCACGCCTGTTTCCAAGGTTGTGGGGAAGACGGTGGTGAGGGTTGAGGGGCTGGGGAGCGGGGAAAAATTGCATCCGGTGCAGGAGGCGTTTCTGGCGGAGGGGGCGTTTCAATGCGGGTATTGCACGGCGGGGATGATCATCGCGGCGGTGGGGATGCTGGCGGAGAATCCTAAGCCTACTGATGCGCAGATTGTGGCGGGGATGGATCGGAATATTTGCCGGTGTTGTGCGTATCCGGACATTTTGCGGGCGGTGCGGCGGTGTGCGGGGCGCAACCGCGGGGCGGAGGTGCGACCATGATCGCGACGAAGACTCTGAGCACCACGCGGCGCGGTTTCCTCAATGTGTTGGGGGCGGGGATTGTGATTGCGGTTGCGCCTGAGACGGCGCGGGCGCAGGTGGCGCCTGCGGGTGGACGCGGTCGCGGGGGCGGCGGGCGCGGCGGGGCGGGTGGGGCGAAGACGGTGGCGGCGCGGTTGCATATTGGACAGGACGGGATCATCACGGTGATGACGGGAAAGGTGGAGTGCGGGCAGGGCGCGCGAGCGGAACTCACGCAGGCGGCGGCGGAAGAGTTGCGGGTGGGGGCGGATCGGGTGCGGCTGGTGATGGCGGATACGGGGTTAGCGCCGGATGACGGGGGGACCTCGGGGAGCCAGTCTACGCCTAGCACGGTGCCGGCGATTCGGCGGGGGTGCTCGGCGGCGCGGGGGCTGCTGGTGGCGCTGGCGGCGCGGCGGTGGGAGGTCGATGCGAAGACGCTGGAGGTGCGCGATGGGAAGGTGAGCGACGGTGCGGCGGGGGCGCGGTCGCTGAGTTATGCGGATCTGGCGGCGGATAAGGATGCAGAGAAATTGCTGGCGGGGGCGATCCCGGCGGATGTCGTAATGACGCCTGTGGAATCGTGGAAGGTGATGGGGACTTCGGTGGCGCGGCCTAATGGTCGGGATATTGTGATGGGGGCGCATCATTATCCTTCGGATGTTTCTCGGCCGGGGATGTTGTATGGGCGGGTGCTGCGCGCGCCGGCATATAACGCGAAGCTGGCGTCGGTGGATCTTGGGCCGGCGAAGGGGATGACGGGGGTGGTGGCGGTGCAGGATAAGGATTTCGTCGGGGTGGCGGCGACGACGGCTTTTCTGGCGGAGCGTGCGCTGGAGGCGATCGCTAAGACGGCGAAGTGGGAGGATCCGCCGGCGCAGCCGTCTAGCGAGGCGCTCTACGATTATTTGCGCGAGCGCGTGCGCGGTGGTGCGCCGAAGAATCCGTTTGCGGACGAGGTGGCGAAGGCGGCGAAGTCATTGCGGCAGAGTTATCACGTTGCGTACGTGCAGCATTGTCCGATGGAGCCGCGGGCTGCGGTGGCAGAGTGGATCGATGACAAGCTGACGGTTTGGACGGGGACGCAGCAGCCGTTTGGGGTGCGGGGAGCATTGGCGCAGGCGCTGGGGGTGGCTGGGGATCGGGTGCGGGTGATCGTGCCGGATGTTGGGGGTGGGTTTGGCGGGAAGCCTACGGGGGAGTGCGCGGTGGAGGCGGCGCGGCTGGCGCGGGGGGCGGGAAAACCGGTGAGTTTGCGGTGGACGCGCGAGGAGGAATTTACATGGGCGTACTTTCGGCCGGCGGGGGTGATCGAGGCGGAGGCGAGTTTGGATGATCGGGGTGGGCTGGCGACGTGGAACTTTACGAATATCAATTCGGGTGGGAACGAGGTGCAGAGCCCTTATCGGGTGGCGAAGAATCAGGCGCGGTTTGTGGGATCGGAGCCGCCGTTGCGGCATGGGTCTTACCGGGCGCTGGCCGTTACCGCTAATACGTTTGGGCGGGAAAGTTTCATGGATGAGCTGGCGGTGCTGGCGGGGCGCGATCCGCTGGAATTTCGACTGGCGCATCTGGAGGGTGGGCGGTTGCGGACGGTGCTGGAGGAGGCGGCGCGGCGGTTTGATTGGGCGTCGCGGGTGAAGGATAAGCGGGCGGACGTCGGCGTTGGGCTGGCGTGCGGCACCGACAAGGGGTCGTACGTGGCGGCGTGCGCGGAGGTGGTGGCGGATCGGAAGGCGGGGACGTTTACGGTGACGCGGGTTTGCCAGGCTTATGAGTGTGGGAAGATCATCAACCCGGCGAATTTGATGCGGCAGGTGACGGGGGCGATCGTGATGGGATTGGGGCCGGCGCTGCGGGAGGAGATGCGATTTGCGGGCGGGAAGATCTTGAACGGGAATTTTGCGGACTATGAAGTGCCGCGGTTTGCGGACTTGCCGGAACTGGAGGTGCATTTGCTGGATCGGGCGGATTTGGCGTCGGCGGGGGCGGGGGAGACGCCTATCATTGCCATCGCGCCGGCGGTGGCGAACGCGTTGTTCGCGGCGACCGGGGTGCGGGTGCGGCAGATGCCGATCCGACTGGGGAAGGCGAAGGCGAATTGAGCTGAGTTCGCGCGCGGATAGCTTGGTATGCGAGAGTTGCCGGAAATCCTCGCCGCGTTTGAATTGCTGTGTGCGGCGGATCGGCCGGCAGCGCTGGCGACGGTGGTGCGGGTGGATGGGTCGGCGTATCGTCGGCCGGGGGCGCGGATGCTGGTGGCGGAGGATGGGCGGTGCTGGGGCGGGGTGAGCGGGGGTTGCCTGGAGCGCGACGTGGTGCGGCGGGCGATCGGGGTGATCGCGACGGGGCGGGCGATGATGGCGCGATACGATACGACGGATGATGAAGCGCTTGCGGCGGGCGTGGCCACGGGTTGCCGGGGGGTGGTGGAGGTGTTTATCGAGCGGCTGGATGGGCGGGCAGTCGGGCCGCTGGGGTGGATGGGGCGCGCGATCGCCGAGCGGCGGACTTGCGCGATTGCGACGGTGGTGCGTGCGGCGTTTGATGGGAGCGTGCGTGAAGGGGCGCGGCTGAGCATCAGTGACGATGGTGGGGTTGAGGGGGATATTGAGGAGTCGGAGTTGCGTCGGTCGATCGTCAATCTGCTGGGGGCTGCGCCTGTGCCGTTTGCGGCTCGGGTTTTGGAGATCGGCGATGTGGAGGTTTTTGTCGAGCTGGTTGCGCCGCCGCAGGCTGTGGTTATTTTTGGCGGCGGGCCGGACGTGGTGCCGGTGGTGCAGATGGCGAAGGTGCTGGGGTGGGAGGTGACGGTTGTGGCGTCGCGGCCGGCGACGGGGCTGCGGGAACGTTTTGCGCAGGCGGATCAATTTTTGGTGACTTCATCGGAGGATCCGACGGCGGGCGTGTGCCTTGCGGCGGATGCGGCGGTGGTGCTGATGACGCATAATTTTCCGCGCGACGTGCGGATCCTGGCGGGGCTGCGCGGCGAGCCGCGTTATCTGGGAATTCTGGGGCCGCGGTTGCGTACGGGGCAATTGCTTGATGAGGTGGGTTCGATCGGCCATTGGGACGTGCGCGCGCCGATTGGCGTGGATGTGGGGGCGGAGTCGCCTGAGGAGATTGCGCTGGCGATCGTGGCGGAGATTCAGACTGTGGTGCGCGGGGCGTCGGCGGGGTTTCTGCGGGACCGGTCGGGGCCGATTCACGAGCGAGCCAAGTTGGAGGAGGATCGGCCGTCGTCGGTTGGCGATCATGCGCGGGGACCGACATGTTCGATGTAGCGGTCGTGATCCTGGCGGCTGGGGGATCGGCGCGGATGGGGCGGCCTAAGCAATTGTTATCGTTTGAGGGGAGGAGTTTGTTGCGTCGCGCGGCTGAGGCGGCGATTGAATCGGGGTGTGGGCCGGTTGTCGTGGTGCTGGGGGCGCGGGCGGAGGAGATGCGGGCGGAATTGTCGGGGCTTGGGGTTGATGTCGTGCGGAACGAGGGGTGGGAGCGGGGGATTGGGACGTCGATTCGGGCTGGCGTGGGTCATCTTTCATCTCTGCCGCATGCGCCGTCGGCTGTGATGATCATGTTGTGCGACCAGCCGCTGGTGACGGCGGGTGTTCTGCGTCGGCTGGTCAATGCGCATGCCCATTCGGAGCGGTTGGTTACTGTCGCGGCGTTTGAGGAGACGTTGGGGCCGCCGGTGATTGTGGGTTCTGAATTGTTTCAGGCGCTGTTGGCGCTTCGGGATGATCGCGGGGCGAAGGAACTCTGGTTGGAACGTCCGGAGATCGTGCATCGGGTGGCGTGTCCTGAGGCGGGATGGGATGTGGATACGCCGGCGGATTTTGAACGGCTATCGCGGGGGCATGGGATCGCGGATTAGCTGTGGCGGCGCGGGTGTCATTTCGTACCGGGCGCTTCCACGACGGACTTCATCTGAGAGAGGCCTTTATCGAAGTCGCCGCCGACGGTTTTGTCCATGTTCATGAAGAGGCAGATGGCCTTGGCCATGAAGCCGTTCCTGCCGGACATGCTCCAGGTTACGACGGTTTGGTCGCCGTCGGGTTTGAAAGTGAATTCCGTGGTGTTGGTCGCCGCGAATGGCTTGATGAATTCGAGGTTGATGCGGACGAGATCATTCGGGTGACTTTCGGTGATGGTCATTTGACCTTGGCCGACCTTGTCGTTGCCGGACCATTTGAAGATCGCGCCGGTTCCGGCTGATGGACCTTCGAAGATGGCCTTGGAGGCGGGATCGAGCTTGGCCCAGGGGGACCAGGCCTCCCAGTTGTGGAAGTCGTTCACCTGGGCGAATACGGCCGGCGCGGGGGCGGTGACCTTGGCGCTGCGGACGATTTTGAAATCCGACGGCTGCAGCGCGACGATCACGACGAAGATCAGGATGAGCGCGGCGAGAACGATGAAGACCTTTTTGAACATGGAAGACTTTTTCATAGCTTTCTAATATAGGTACCGCCGCAAAGGCGCAAAGAGCGCGAAGAAAATGGGGAGTAAATTGGAGGCTCAGGCACTATCACCACGTGCCATGCGAGAACGCGGTCGCTGGAACGACCTGTTTCGTAATCTCTGGGCCGGTCCACTCGAGCCGAAGCGCCGGAGCGGTTGATGAGCGGTGGGCGTAGTAGAGTCTAATCAGGTGCTTGCCGGCCTTGAGCAGGATCGATGCGCTGGCTTGGTCGCCTAGCTTGTGGCCGAAATCGGCGTCGATGACTGTTGCCTCGTGCAATCGGAGCAGCGTGCCGGAATCTGCTGTTAGCGAGAAGGTGTATTTGCCATCGACCGGAACATCGATGAAGCCGGTATAGAGAGAGCCGAGTGCCTGGTCGCTTGGTTGTCCGGACAAATCAGGTTGCGCAGAGATGCCCTGCGCCGTCGGCTCGGCGGCATCGAATTGCGGCACCCAGGGGAACGGGCCTGCAAAGCTTTTCCATGCCAAGCCCGGTTTGGCATCGGCGACCGTGACTGCGGGGACCAACTCGCCGTCGTAGGGGCGGGTCACGTCACCGCCCGGCCGGCGCATCTGAAGCACGGTATCCTTGAACTGTTGCTGCAGTTTTGCGAAGTCGGCGAGGTGGCCGAGGTCATGGGCTTCTTTTGGGTCGGTCACGGCGTTGTAGATTTCGAAATTGTCGCTTTGGTTGGCGATGTTGTAGCGGACGCCGATGTAATCGCCGATGCGCAGGGCCTGCATCTGGCGGCGGAGGCGGTTGCGGTGCGCCGGTTCGAACTGGGCGAATCGGGGCGTGCTGCCGCCGACGAAATATTCGATGTAAACGCGCGGCGTCGCCTGCGTGCCCGTGCCGGTGAGCGTGGGCAGGAGCGAAACGCCATCGCTTCGCGCCGGCGCCGCGATTCCGGCGACGGCGGCGAATGTCGGCATCCAATCTGCGAACGACGAAGGGAGCGCGCTGCTCCGCCCGGCGGGAACTGACGCGGGCCAGCGCACGATCGTCGGCACGCGGAGGCCCCCTTCCCAGCAGTCGCGCTTGATCCCGTCGAACGGGCCGTAACTGCCGAAGAACGTCGGGGCGTAGGGTTCCTTAAAATAGGACTCGATGCTGGGGCCGTTGTCGGAGGTGAAGACGACGAGCGTGTTGTCGTCGATCTTCAGGTCCTTGAGGAGTTGGAGCAGGTCGCCGACCGCGTCGTCGATCCGCCGTACGCTGGTGGCGTAGCGCTTGTAGACGTCGGGCCATGGTTTCTCAGGCGTTGCTGCGTCGTGATCGTCATCCCAGGTGGCGTTGGCGTAGTCGGGGTGATACCACGAATCGACCTTGCCCGAGGCGGTGTTGATCATCTGCCCCGGCTTGCCGAGCCACTGCAACCCCCCTTTCAAGCCGCTGCCTGCGGGGTAGGCTTGGGTCGGGAGTTCGCACGTCGCGTGCGGCGTGTCGAAGGCGAGATATAGGAAGAAGGGTTGCGCGGCCTTGGCGGCTTCGTGATCAACGATCCATTTCTTCACGCGAGCGGTAAAGAGATCGGCGGTGTAGCACTTGTCGAGGCTGGCGGAGATCTCGGTGCGATTGTCCCAGACTTCCTTCGCGCCGCGATGAACGCCTTCCTTTGGATAATGTTCGTGGCCGTCGGCGTGGCGGATGTAACCGAAATATTCATCGAAGCCGCGCTTGAGCGGGTGGGCGGGCCAATCTGGCGGTTGCGTGGTCGGTTTGCCCTGCAGGCCCCACTTTCCGATCGCCGCTGTAGTGTAGCCGGCTTGCTTGAGAACCGTGGCGAGCGTGTGGTTGTCTTCCAGCGCTTTGTCGAATTGATTGTCGCGAACGTTGGCATGGCCTTGATGCACGCCGAGCAGCAGCGACGCGCGCGACGGTGCGCACACCGGCGCGGGGCAGTAGTGGTGAGTCAGGCGGATTCCGTCGGCGGCCATCGCGTCGAGCCTGGGCGTGAACTGGGCCGGTTCGTCTGGACGTTTGGCGGCCTGTCGCTGGTTCTGGAAGAACGCGCCCAGGTCGCCGTATCCGAGATCGTCGGTCAGGATGAAGATGATGTTTGGCCGACCCGGTGTGGCCGCGGTCGCGGTCAGCGGAGCCAGGAAGGCAAGGAACGCAAAACAAGCAGCCAATCGGAAACGGTGTGCCACTTCGATCCTCCTCCAGTGATACGCAGACGTCAGTTTCACGACGGTCGCAATTGAGGGCGTCATTGAATTGAAATCACCGTGAACGAATGCGGCGGGAAGACGTATATCGCCGCGCCCTGTTCCAGGCCGTGCCGCCATTCCTTTGTCGTCGGAGAGACTTTGGTCGCGTCGGCGGCGGTGTTAAGCGCTTCGAGCGGCGCTGCGAGTTCCTCGACTTTGGCAGTGGGAATTTTCGGCGCGAAGCCATCCAGCAGTATGCGGGTTGGCCGGGCGGTCGGACTAAGGTTTACGACGCGAAGGACGAATGACTTGCCGTCCTCGCTGCGGAGTGGCGTTACGTCGAGATCATCGGCGTTGGTAAGCGTCGCCGCCAGGACCAGCGGCTGATAGCTATTGGCGATCATTTGCGTCACGTACCCCGGCGGCTGGAGCCACACCTTTGACGGGTTGAGGAACAGCAGCCCCTGGTTCCAGCCGTTATCGTTCTGGCCATCGGGTTGAAGGCCATTGGCGGATGTCACAATCGGCAGCCGGCCGTCGCGCGTGATCGATCCGATCGCGACGGCGTTGCCCAGCGCGCGGCGCTGGCGCGGGTTGTTCGCGTTCAGCTCGAAAACGACAACCTTGTGCCGAGCGCCTTCGGCGAGCTTATCCAATGCCTCCACGTAACTGGGCAGCGCCTTCAGCGACGGCGAGGGTTCTGGCTTGTCTGTGTCGATGTGCACGTCGAACCAGATCTCGCGGTCGTGTTGCCTGGCTAGTTCGAGGATCTTCTTGTGCGCGGCCAGGGTCGTGATGCGCGAATCCGCGCCGTCGAACTTCATCGGGTTGGTGATCGGCCGGTTATATGCAAAATCACCGATGACCAGCGTGATGGACGGATCTTTTGTCCAGATCGCGACGGCGATCGCGGCAAACTTCGCGTAATAGGCCTCGTCCACCCGTTCCTCGTTTCCCAGTTGGATAAACTTCACCCCGTATGGCTTGGAGTGCCCGTCAGCCGCCCGCGCGCGGCCCCATGGAGAGTCGGCGGGGCCGTTGGCGTACTCGACGAAGTCCACCATGTCTTGCGGCGACTCGTCGATGTTGAAGTCTGGAACACCGACGAATCCCGCCGCCTCGCAAAGATCGAGAAAGTCGGAGATGCCCCAGCCATTGGTCGAGTAGGGGTACCAATGTCCCTTGTATGACGGGCGGCGGTCACGCGGGCCGATCATCTTCTTCCACCGGTATGCGGGGGCGTTGACCATCGAGCCGCCGTAGCGGAGAACGACGATGCCCTGGTCGATCAGACCTTGGACGACGTCGCGGCGCAGCGGCAGATTCTTGAATCGCCCCCACGGGCCCGGTTGTAGAAAGGCATGCCCAACGACGATGGATGCGCCGGGCGATTTCAGGCGAATTGTGAAACGACCGGTGGTCGTACTTTCCCGCGGCGTGAGAGCAAACTCATATCGCCGCCAACCCTCACCTTGGACGGTCAGGCGCTGTTCCACAAATTTGGTTGTCCCGTCGTTGCTTTCAAGACAGGCAAATACTTCGGTGGGCCTCTCGGAGCGTAGCCACAGGTATCCCTCGTAAGGTTGGCTACCCGTCAACGCGAGGCCTTGGTGGTTGAGGCCCTCGTTGGCGACGCCCACTTCACCTTCGCCGCCACCAAATGTTATGCGTTGACTCTGCACGCCCGTGAACGGTTGGCCGGGTTCGATTTTGGCTTGCAGCTTTGCCGAGCCGCTCGCGATCGGCGACCACATGCCGCTGACGGCCTGCGCGTCGGCATCGGGCGCTAATGGCAACTCGATGCGCTTGTCGCCGGATTTCACCCAGAGGTTTCGATACCGCGCCGGCCGCTGCCATTGGCGAAGGCCGACGCCACCGTCCTTCAGCGGGCTCGGGTCTTCAAATTCCAGGACACGCTTACCATCGACCAGCACGTCGATCGATTTCTCACCGAACCTGGCAACGAGGTTAACCCATCGGTCGGGTCCGACATCGCACGGCGCTTCCTTGAGCATCGTGAAGTTGTGCTGATGGCGGCCGAGCATGACAACTTTGCGATCGGCGTAAATTGCAATCTCGTATCCGTCGAATTCATCAGCGCCGACGCGCGGATGGTTAACGCGAATGATCAGCCCCCCGTTGCCGGGAGCAGTGCCAGGCAGGTAGAGATCGACCCCGACCTCGCCGGAGTTGAACCCTTGAACCACGCTGCTGACAAGCTTGGGGCCGGGACCTGCGCCGCCACTCAGTTCGCCGTCCTTCACGGCCCAGTCGCCGCCGGCGGTGATGAAGTTGGCTACCGGCGAGGCGGTCGGCGGCTCCTGGAAGCTCTCGCCGAAGATCATTTGGCTGTAGATGCCGCCGTAGATCTCGTGGTTCACATCTTCAATGCACGCGCCGGCGAGCAAGCGGCTGACCGGTTTTCCCGCAGCGCGGGTATCAACGCGGATCGACGCCTCCTGCCCGCACACGTGGGAGGAGCAGGCGCAAAGCAAAATGAGCGTGAAGCATCTTAGCGGTTGATTCATCGAGATGTTCCCAGTGAAAAAGGTCGCCGCGCTTGTGGCGGATTTACCAATGCATCACGCAGCCGCCGTCAACGTTGATCGTCTGCCCGGTGACGTGGGCGGCCCGGTCGGACGACAGGAAGACGATCATGTCCGCGATCGCCTCGGGCGTTTGCCAGCGGCCCAGCGGCACCACCGCGCGAATCTTGCGCTCCGACCACTCATCGTAACTTAACCGCTCCACCGCCGGCGCGGCGTCATGCCACGCCTGCCACACTGCCCGGTTCAGGGGCGTCTGCACCATGCCCGGGCACACAGTGTTCACCCGTACGCCGTGCGGGGCAAGATCCTTCGCCATGCACTGCGCGAAGTTGATGTTCGCGGCTTTGGAAGCACTGTACGGCGGATCGGTCTGCGAGCCCATCTGCCCCGCCACCGAGGCAACGAATACCATCGACCCCTTCCCACGCGCGACCAATCTCGGTCCGACGGCGTGAGCGACGTGCGTCATTCCCATGATGTTCACCTCGAGCACGCGCGGCCAGTCACGCGGGGTTAGATTCGTGAACGGGAAGCCAAATTTTCCCGACCCGATGGCGGCGGCGTGAACGAGGTGATCGACCGGCCCAATCCGCTCCGCAGTCAGCGCCAGCGCCTGAGCGACGGAGGCTTCGTCGGTCACGTCACACGCGATGCCGATCGCGCGGGTGGCATTGCCTGTAATCATCCCGGCAGCGTTGGTTGCGGCGGCGCTGTCGAGGTCCCACAACGCGACATGCGCGCCCTCTGTGGCGAACGCGATCGCCGTTGCCCGGCCAATGCCGCTCGCACCACCGGTGATGACGCAAACATGACCCTCGAGGTTCAGGTTCATCGCTGGCTTTCTTAAAACGCTAAGATGCTCACCTCGCCGTATAGCCGCCGTCCATCATCAGGACTGCGCCGGTGAAAAAGCTGGCCAGATCGCTGGCCAGGTAGGTGAAGAACGCCGCTACCTCGTCCGGCTGGGCGATGCGGCCAATCGGATGCCCCGACCTGAGCATCGCCCAGAACTTTTCCGGATCGCCCGAAGCCGCCGCGGACTTATGTACGATTGGTGTATCCACCGTTCCGCAGCCGACGGCATTCACGCGGATGCCGTGCGGAGCGTAATCCATCGCCATCTGCCGGGTCATCTGGTGCAACGCGCCTTTAGACGCGCCATAAGCACCCTGCATGACGATGCCGGCGACGCCGGAAATCGAGCCAGTATTGAGGATCACGCCGGAGCGCTGTTGCATCATGATCGGTACGACGTGCCGCGCCGCCAGGTAGATCGCCTTCGCGTTGGTATCCATGACGGCGTCCCATTCCTCGGGCGTGTGTTCGTGCAATGGCTTGACGACGCTGATGCCGGCATTGTTCACCAGCACGTCGATTCGTCCAAACGCGCGCATCGCCTCCTGGGTAAACGCGGCGGCGGTCTCATCTCGGGAAACGTCGCCGCGGACGTAGCGCAGCCGAACGGCGTCCGCATGATGCAACAGCGCCGCCGGCGGCTCGGCCGCGACATCGACCGCCACGACACCGTCGATGCCGGCCTCGAGATATTTCAAAACCGTCGCCAGCCCGATGCCCGATGCGGCCCCGGTGACGATGGCGGTCTTCCCAGCCAATGAAATCTGCAAGATGACCTCCGTTACCGCACGTTCAATCGCGGAACTGTCGCACTTTCACCGCACTCCGGGCAGCGATCCGGCGTGGCGCGCAGATCGTAACCACAAGCGGCGCATTTTCCCTTGCGCCGCCGGATATTACGGCGCGCGACGGCCAGCCATCGCGCCAGCGGTAGCGCGCTTGCCAGCACCGCGAGCAGCCAGTACGGGATCGCCAGTTGCCAGTAGCGGAGCGGCATGAACATCGTGACGTCCCTGCCGCCGCTCGTGAAGGTAAAGCTGTAACTGCCGATGATCGTCGTCGGAGCGAACGCGATCCCCATGAAGCGCCACGCGCCCGCCGGGAGGAGCAACCCCCAATCGTGCGCGGTCGGCGGCTTGGTTCGGAGCCATTCTTCCGTGAACGCATTCTCCTTGATCGCCAGCACCAGCACGCGGCCCTCGTGCGAGAAAACGCGATAGCGGTAGTAACTGGTCAGCCAAAGCAGCAGCACGAGGAACAACGCCCCGAGCGACAGAACCGCAAGTGAGTCGAAAGTAAAGCGGGTAGCGCGGCGCACTTGCGGGCATTGTACATCCCGCCGGCGCCTCCGCTATTTTTTTTCGACATCTCGAACGGTCGCCGGCTCTTCGGCCACGTCCATGAATCCCATGAACATCTCGTTCCAGGACTGCGGCCCCCACCGCACTCGGGCGGTTGAATCTGGGTTGTTCGGGTTCTTCGCCGAGTTGTCGAACCCGCCGGTGCAGAGCAGCCAGGAACCGGCGGGCGCTAATTTCGGTTCGGCGAGGCGGTAGCCGTTTTGCCAGTTGAAGTCATACGCGGGCACCGATAGGAGCGTCTCACGCTTGCCGTCAGGATGGAGCAGTTCAAACTTGAACCACGAACCGCGCACGTGCATGTGCGGCGACAGGCCGAAGATTCGCGTCTCCTTTTTGAAGCAGTAGGACGTGACGTGCTTTGCGTCGGCGTCGCCGGGTGGGATATCCAATTCGCGCGTCTCGCTACCGCGGGTTTCGAACCTAGCCTTGGGTTTTTCCTTCGCCAGATAGAGCCCGACCTCGCTCTCGTCCGTCTGGGGCTGTCCGTTGGTGGTGTAGTGAATCTCGAAGTTGAACCGCGCTCCCTTCGGCACGAACAGGCCCGTGCCCGCAGGGCACTCCGCCTGCGCCAACCCGGGCACCCAGGTCGTGAACAGGTACGCCTCGTCCGGCCGGCCCTGGTAGAACATCGGATAGCGGACACGCACGATGATGTGATGGATCACCTGCCGGTTCCCCGGTCGGGTGATCGCCGCGCGGAGCCAGGCATCCTGCGGCATGACGAAATCGGAATCGATGTAGCGATAATCGACTACGCCGGTAGCGGGGATCTGCTGTCTGGGAAGTCTGACGAGGAAATCCGGCTTGCCCAGCGCCCAGTCTGGCGGGGCGGCGACCGGCGCCTCCACGAGCGGGTCCTCCCCCTCACCGCGCGGGCAGCCTTGTCTGACCCAACGCAGTAACGTCTGGGCTTCAGCCGCGGTCAGCGAACGATCGTTGGTAAACTTGCCGTAGTGCGGGTCGGCATGCCACGGGGGCATGCGCCTGTCCAACAACACCTCCTGGATCATTGCCGACCAGCGCTTGACCGTTGCATGGCTGTTCATCTCGAACGGGCCAATATCGCCCGCCCGGTGGCACTCGACGCACCTCTTCTGCAGCAGCGGCGCGACCTGCCGCGCGTAGGAGATCGCCTCGTCGTCCGGCCCGGTCTCATAGGCGACCGCGCAACCGTGCGGCTTGGTCTGTGGCGACGTGACCGATTTGCCTGCGAGGAATTCCGCCAGCGCGTCCTCAAGGTAATGGGCCTTGGCCTTCGGCCGTCGCGCGCCTTCGGCAAACTGGTCATCCACCGCGCCGCGGTAGATGACGGCCATTTTTTCGATGTCGATTACCAGCGTGTCGCACGTGCGCTTGACGCCGAAGTAGCGCGAGACGAGCTGGCGGTCATCGCGCAACACCGGCGGCATCGGCGGGACACCCCAGACGTAGTCGCGCGTCTCCTGCCTCAGCGTCTCGCGATCGCCGAGGACCGACTTGGGCACCAGGTCTGCAATGCCCTGCACCGCATACCGGTCCCCAAGCATTTCACGCGGCGCGATGCGGCCCAGCGCGTACATCGCGTCGAGCTTTCCATCGTTGGGGTCGGCCTGCGGCATCGAGTTGACCATCCAGACGACGATGCCTTTGGGGCCGAGTTCTTCGTTGATTCGCTGGAGCGCCGGCGCGTACTGACGCGCGATCGGGCAGCCCGAACCGGTGAAGAAGAGCACGACCGCCCGCGCCTTAACCCGGCGCAGCTCGTAGTGCTTGCCTCGGTAGTCCAAGAGGCTGAAGTTCAGCACGTCTCCGTCCCCCGACAGCGCCGGCCGAGTTGCCGGTTCGCCCGCTAGCAATGTCCTTGTCGACATCACGCCAATGATCATGGCCATCAACATGACGACGATCGTGCGACGATGCTCGAGCCCATTCGATCCGGATTCCATGCCGCGGAGTTTAGCGACCGCCGCTTGTGACACAAACAAGAACGCCGAAGCTGGTAGGCCTCGGCGTCTTGCGTAAATCGGCGGGTCGCGATTTCTCGCGACCGTCTTTGAAGTAGCGGGGGGAGGATTCGAACCTCCGACCTCCGGGTTATGAGCGTAATAAGCCCAAAAGCCGTAAGTCGTGCGTCGTCAAGTTACTACCGGCAACCCCGTGAGTTACGCTCACGGGCGGTACTGTTGCTATTGTATCCTGTGTCCCATGTTTCTCCATCCGTAGGGTACAAAACAGGGTACATTTTTCAAAGCAGGAGCGACCTACTGACGCGGAAGAGTAGGTATTCAGGCGGCGCTCCAACCCGGTGGCCGGTTTCGCAGCTGGAACTCTGCCTGAACTCTGCTTCCGCCGCCGCGATGCGTGCATCGCGGCGGAACTTCAAGGCCGCCGGGTCTTCCCCGGCGGCGTCGCGTTTCCTTCAGATGTGCGAATTGAAAACGTGAATCCGGCGGCCGTCTCGTATCGTGAACACATCACCGCTCAGTTCCATGTCGCGTCCGATGCCTTCGTAATCGATGTGATACTGAATAAACTCGGGCAGGTTCTTGATCGCGTCCCCGTAGCAGTCTTCCAGCAGCTGAACCGCGTAATCAGCCAGGCTGTCGAACTCCCCGCAATATCCTTCCTCCATGTACCGCCGTGCCTCTTCGGCGCCGCACGCGCCGCCGAAGTGCGCGACCAGCTCGGCGAAAAACGTGCCGTACTCGCCCGTCAATTGAGCTATCTCGGATACAAAGGCCAGGTCTTCGAATTCCGACAGCCGGAGCCCGCCGAAATTCTCGTAATCGTGGATCGCCCAATCCTCGGCGATCATCTCTTTCGACTCGGCGAGCATTTCTGCGACTTCCCGCTGGATGTCCTCGATGATCTGGTCGGCGTCGATCCACCGCCCGTGAAGCCGGCCAGCGTTGTAGTCGGCGAGCGAGGCTACGTAGATCCGCGGCGTCTCGCTGCTCACCTCCGATTTTAATGTTTCGATGCTGTTCATGGATCCCCCTTTTAAAAATGCTGCCCCACTCCGGGGCTGCGGTTATTCAATCACAAACCTGCCTTTCTTTATCGCTTCACGGGATCGCCATCGCTCGGAAAGACGATCTCCGCCAGGTGCTGGGCCAGGCATTCCACTGCGGCTTTGCATCGCTTATTCTGTGCCGGATAGTCCAAACCTCTATCCCAGTGATAGGCCTCCCGTTGGGTTTGATGATCTCTCAGGCACAGTTTTGAAATGCGGCTTTGGTCGATTTCATACGAAGCGCGCAATGCATGCTCGGCAAACACCAGGGCTTCAAAGTCGAAGCCGTCGATCCAGCCGGTGACCCATTTGCCCGGCCCATACTTGCGTTCTTCAATATCGATAATCACCAGTTGTTCCACCCGAATCGTTGTCGTTTCCGCAGTCCGCCCTCGGATGCGATCCCACAGCGTTGTTATGTCCGGACGTGTGCGAATGGTTCGTGTTCGTAGATGAATGCCGTACATGGTTCCCCTTCTTAAAAAGCAGCTTTCCCGGCGAGGGGGCTGCGGTTGTTCACTCAAAAGCGGAGCGTGAACAACCGCGGCCCCCGCCGCGGCAAAGCCCCGCGACCAGCGGGTAAACGGGGCCGGGCGCAGCC
>JAQGHM010000264.1 GCA_028291615.1 Phycisphaerales bacterium
GTTCATGTCCTCAAAACCAATGACGGCCTTCTTATCCCCGTCGCGCTTGATTTCGACGGTGTGGCTGGGCGAGTAAACGCTCTTGAGCGGCTGGTTACACGCCAGCGTGATCTTCACCGAAACATCCCGCACCGGCCGCGCCGAAAACTTCTCCGTATTGAGCGGATAGGTGTACTCCGTCATCCCCGTATCGCTCTTGAGAAGCTGCGTATAGGTGATCTTGATCTTCTTCCCCTTCTGCGCCTCGATCGGGAAGATGCGCACCTTGAAAGCATCCCGGCCCGCGTATTCGAGCAACGCTGGATCGCGATATTTGCGAACGATCTCCTCGTAAATCGACCGCGCCTTATCAGCCGGCAGCAACTCCGCCTCCTGCATCACGCCGTTGATGTCCATCGAAAACTTATCGATGTGCGCGCCCGGCGGCAGGGGGAAGAGGTACGTCCCTTCAAGCTGCTGCGGATTAGGATTGTAGAATTCCTGATCGACCGAAGTAGTGGCGACCTGATCGTTGATATCCACGTTGACGCGGTGGTAAGTCACTTCAAGCGGCGCAAACGGAAAATGCCCGCGCGGCACCGCCACCGACGAGGAGCCGGGATTGATAACGATGAACCCGTCCGCCCAGGCAAGCGGCGACAGGGCCAGCGATACGACGAGAACGACAAGCGCGATCAAACGGTTCATGGCAGCCTCGGCAGGAGAAGTTGAGTCATCTCCGTTGACGCTATAGGGCCGGAAAAGTTCCCGCCGCGCCGTCGCTCCATCGAAATAAACTCGCCACCGCCACGTTTTTCACATAAGATGAATACCGACCCGCTGGTCGGTTTACCCCCGGGAGCACCCGATGGCGGTCACAAAAGAATTGGCGCCTCGACGGAACTGGAACATGATCAAGATCATCTCCCTGTTATTGCTGGTTGGGCTGGGTTTAGGCGGCCTCTACTACTACCAGACCCACATCGCCAAAGGCGCTGCCACCCAACCGACCACAACCAGCTTCACCGTCGCCAAAGGTAACATCTTCCAAGCCGTCGCCAGCACCGGGCGCGTGGTGTCCAACCTCGACGTCGAGATCAAGTGCAAAGCCGCCGGCCAGATCATCGAGCTTCCGTATGACGTCAGCCAGGAGGTCAAGAAGGACGCCCTGATCCTCCAGATCGATCCGATCGACCAACAGCGGGCGGTGCGGCAGTCGGAGGTCGAGCTCTCACAATCGCAAGCCAAGCTCGCGCAGTCGAAGCACAGCCTGACGATCGCCGAGCAGACGCTGGTGACCAGCCGCGACCGGATCGCCAGCACGTTGAAGATGGTTCAAACCGCCGCCAAGGACGCACGGGATAAAGCCGCGCGTCGCCGCAATCTGTTCGAGCAGAAGCTCGCCAGTCCCGAAGAGTTGCAGGCCGCCGAAACCGCCGCCACCCAGGCCTCCGGTGAGCTGCGCAACGCCGAGATTGCCGAACAGGATCTGAAGACCCAGGAGCTTGGCCTGGAGCTCAAGCATCAGGACATCAAGCTCGCCGAAGCCCAGGTCGAAATGGATCAGATCACCCTCTCCAACGCCAAGCAGCGCCTCGCCGACACCACCGTGATCGCGCCGATGGACGGCGTCGTCGCCCAGCTCAGCGTGCAAAAGGGACAGATCATTTCCTCGGGCATCACCAACGTTGGCGGCGGCGCGCCGGCGATGATCCTCTCCGACCTCTCCCGCATCTTCGTCCTCGCCAGCGTCGATGAGAGCGACATCGGCAAGGTAAAGCTCGACCAGGAGACCGACATCTCCGCCGACGCCTTTCCCGGCAAGCGCTTCAAGGGCAAGGTCGTCCGCATTGCCACCAAAGGCGTCAACGTCTCCAACGTCGTCACGTTCGAAGTCCGCGTCGAAGTCACCAGCGACAACAAGAACCTTCTCAAGCCGGAGATGACCGCCAACGTGCAGGTGATCTCCGCCTCCAAGCAGGACGTGCTCGTCGTCCCCGCCAACGCGCTTACGCGCAAGCAGGGCAAGATGCTGGCGACCATCGAGAAACCCGGCGCCAGTAGCGAGGAGCGCGCCGTGCAGGTCGGCCTGACCGATGGCGAGAAGTATGAAGTCCTCGCCGGCCTGACCGAAGGCGAGATCATCACCGTCCGCAAGGACGAACCCCAAAGCAAATGGCGCGAAGGCGGCGGCGCCCGCCCCCCGGGCATGGGCGTCTTCCCCGGCGGCGGAGGTGGTGGTGGGCGCGGTGGTGGCGGCGGCGGCAGGTAACTCTCTTCGTTTAGCTGGCGCGCTCGCGGGCCGCGTCTTACGCCCATTTCCATGATCGACGCCAAACACCTGGTTAAAGAATATCACCTCGGCGGTCAAACCGTCCGCGCCCTCAACAATGTCAGTGTCAAGATCGACGCCGGCGAGCTCGTCGCCATCCGCGGCCCCAGTGGCAGCGGCAAGTCCACCCTCATGGCCATCCTCGGCTGCCTCGACTACCCCGACGCCGGCGAATACTGGCTCGCCGGCGAAGACGTGGCCGGCCTCTCCAAGAACCGCCTCGCCGAGATCCGCAACCAGCGCATCGGTTTCGTCTTCCAGACCTTCCACCTCCTGCCGCGCATGAGCGCCCTGGAAAACGTCGAGCTCCCGCTCCATTACGCCGCCCGCCACGACGCCCGCGAACGCGCTCTCAAAGCCCTGGACATCGTCGGCCTCTCCGACCGCACCCACCACGAGCCCAACCAACTCTCCGGCGGTCAGCGCCAACGCGTCGCCATTGCCCGCGCCATCGTCACCGACCCCGCCATCATCCTCGCCGACGAACCCACCGGCGCACTCGACAGCCGCACCGGCGAGGAAATCCTCGCCCTCTTCAAAACCCTCAACGATCAAGGCCGCACGATCATCGTGGTGACCCACGACCCCGCCGTCGCCCGCCATTGCCGCCGCGAGATTTACCTGATGGATGGACGAGTCGCTGAACCGGAGAGTGGGAGAATGGGAGAATGGGAGATGATGCAATAGCATCAGCAGTGATAATGGCTACGCCCGAACGAATTGAGACATTTCGAGAACTTCGTGTCTATCAGGCTGCGTTTGAAGCCGCGATGGAAATCTTTCGGCTCACAAAGGCATTTCCGCCGGAAGAAAAGTATTCGTTGACCGATCAGATTCGCCGCTCCTCGCGCTCGGTGTGCACGAACATTGCAGAGGCTTGGCGTAAGCGACGCTATCGGGCCGCGTTTATCGCTAAGTTAAGTGATTCAGAAACCGAAGCCGCTGAAACTCAGGTATGGCTGGATTTTTCGTTTCGATCAGGCTACATCGATGTGGCCACGCATCGCCGCCTCGATGACACCTACAACCACATAATCGCGCAACTTGTGAAAATGATGGATAACCCTGAGAAGTGAGTTATTCCGCCATGACGGCGCATGCCGTCATTCTCCGTCTCTCCCGGTCTCCCTTTCTCCCATTCAATTCCTCAAATGATCCTCTGGATGATCCTCAAAGTCGCCCTGAAGAGCCTGATGGCGAATAAACTTCGCAGCATCCTCGCGATGCTCGGCATCATCATCGGCGTCGGCGCAGTCATCGCCATGCTCGCGATCGGCGCGGGCACGCAAGCCTCGGTCATGGGCCGGATCTCCGCCATGGGCACCAATCTGTTGGTCGTCCGCCCCGGCCAGCGCGGCACCGGCGGCGTCATGTCCGGCACGCAGCAAAACATGACCCTCGACGACGCCACCGCCCTCCTCACCCAGGTCAGGGGCATTCGCGCCATCGCCCCCGTCGTCAGCGGCAACGGCCAGCTCAAGTACTTCGGCAAAAACGCCCGCGCCACCGTCATGGGCACCTCGATCACCTACATGCCCATCCGCGCCTTCGAGATCGAACGCGGCGAGATGTTCACCGAGCAGGACGTCGAACGCATGGCCCGCGTCGCCGTCATCGGACCCGTCACCGCCGAAAACCTCTTCGGCGCCAGCGATCCCATCGGCCAGACCATGAAGGTCAACGGCATCAACTTCCGCGTCGTCGGCCTGATCAAGAGCAAGGGCGATCAGGGCTACTTCAATCCCGACGATCAACTCATCGTCCCCTACACCACCGCCATGAAGCAGCTCTTCGGCCTCGACTACCTCCGCGAGATCGACATCCAGGCCAAGGAAGACGCCGACCTCACCCAGCTACAGGCCGACGCCCTCGCCGTCCTCCGCAAGCGCCACCGCCTCCAACCCGGCACCCCGGACGACGTCAACATCCGCAACCAGGCCGACCTCCTCGAAACCGCCAACGAGGTGAGCAAGAAGTTCACCGTCCTCCTCGGCGCGATCGCCGGCATCAGCCTCCTCGTCGGCGGCATCGGCATCATGAACATCATGCTCGTCACCGTCACCGAGCGCACGCGCGAGATCGGCATCCGCAAAGCCATCGGCGCCAAGGACCGCGACATCCTCAACCAGTTCCTCATTGAAGCCCTCGTCATGAGCGCGCTCGGCGGCCTGCTAGGCGTAGGCATGGGCGTCGGCTCCGCCGAAATCCTCGGCCGCTTCACCGACTTCGCCACCATCGTCAAACCCTACAGCATCTTTCTCGCCCTGGGTTTCTCCGCCGCCGTCGGCATCTTCTTCGGCTACTACCCCGCCACCCGAGCCGCTAAGCTCGACCCGATCGAGTGCCTGCGGTATGAGTAGGCAATGGCCACGGCACCCGATTGGTACTACCAAAAACCCGCAAACGTTAAGCTCCGCACCGGCGCGGGCGGGGTCGTCGCTCGAATGGATAATGGACAGGTCCTGATCGCGCTGATCCGAGATCGCGGCGACCACGAATACGTCCTCCCCAAAGGCGGCGTCGAACCTGGCGAAACGCTTGAACAAGCCGCCGCGCGCGAGATCCGCGAAGAGGCGGGTTTCCGAAAACTTCAATTGCTCGGCGAACTGGGCATCGGCGAGCGCCTCGCCGGGAAGCGCTCAGTCTGGCAGACGACTCACTATTTTCTCTTCATGACCGATGAAGTCGAAGGCAAACCCACCGACCGCAGGGAATGGGAGGTGAAGTGGTTCGACCTGGATCATCTCCCAGAATTCTATTGGCGCGAACAGGAGCGCCTCGTGCGCGACAATCGCGACAAGATCCGGTGTCTGGTCGGCTCTTACAGGCGTTCGGAAGAATAGCGCGGGTCTGCGGACGGACTGATGACCCATAACGGCTGCAAATTCTCTGATTCGCGTTCATTCGCGTGAATTGGCGGATCTGGCGATCCGATTCCTCCTTCGCCCCGCTTCATTCCCGCCATCCCTGTTCCGCGTCGGTCACTTCGAGGCCGGCGGCGACTTCGGGGAGGATCCCTTTCTGGATGTAGATCGGCCGGGTGATCTTGCGGATGACCGGGAGCATGGCGGCGAAGAAAGCGACGGCGACCAAGACGATCACGCCGGCGAAGGCGACGGTGCGGGCGGCGCCGGCGACTTGCCCACCGCCGGCGCGGGAGAAGTGGTCGGCGGCAGCGCCGGCGAGGAGGTTGCCGAAGGGTGCCATCCCCATGAACGCGACCGTGAACAGGCTCATCACGCGGCCGCGCTTGTCATCGTCCGCCAGCGTCTGCAGGAGCGTGTTGGCGGAGGCGAAGACGGTGATCATGCCGAAACCGGCCAGGGGGGTGATGAGCAGCGCCGCCCAGAGCAGGCCCGCGCTCGCGGCGGCGGAGAAGACGACGATCGCCCCGCCGAAGAGGAGGCCGGCGAGCGCGATGATGCGCCCGAGGCCGACGACGCTGCGCCGCGAGGCGAGGTAGATCGCGCCGGCCAATGCGCCCAAGCCGCTGACGCCTTGCAGGATGCCCAGCGTCTGCGCCCCGCGCCCCGGGCCCGGCGCGAGGGCATCCGCGAAGATCGGCATCAGGATGCTGAAGGCAGGCATGCCGGTCAGGCTCAGGAGGGCCATCAGCAGCAAGAGCACGCGGATGGGGACCGAGTCCCAGACGTAGGCGATTCCCTCGCGGAGTTCCTCGATGACCGATCGCGTGCGCGGCCGCGGGGCGTGCGGCTTGACCTGCATCAGCAGCAGCGAGGCGACGACGGCGATGTAGGAGATCGAGTCGATCAGGAAGCAGAGCCCTTCGCCAACGTAGTAGACGAGAAAGCCCGCGGCGGCGGGGCCGATCGAGCGGGCGGCGTGCACCATGGTCGAGTTGAGGGCGATCGCGTTGGAGAGGTCTTCGCGGTTCTCCACCATCTCGACGGTGAACGCCTGCCGCGCGGGCATGTCGAAGCAGTTGATGAGGCCCTGGCAAAAGGCGAGGGTGACGATCTGCCAGACCTCGATGTGGGTGAGCGTGAGCAGGGCCAGCGCCAGCGACTGCAGGCCGGAGAGGATCTGCGTGATGATCAGGAGCTTGCGCTTGTTCCAGCGATCCGCCCAGACCCCCCCGAAGGGGGCGAGGAAGAAGAGGGGGATCTGCCCGGCGAAGGCGACGGTGCCGAGCAGCAGGGGGCTTTTGGTCAGCTTGTAGACCAGCCAGACGGTGGCGATCTGGGTGAGGAAGGTGCCGATGAGGGAGATCATCTGCCCGACGAAGAAGAGGCGGTAGTTGCGCGAGCGGAGGGCGCGGAAGAGGCCCCAAGATTTCTCGGGGGGGGAGTCGTTGAGCGTCGGCGCGGTCATCGGGGTGGGAGCTTAATGCAACGCCGGGGGGGACGCGAACGGGAGAACTGGATTGCCGATTGAAGGAGAAGCGTCCGCTCTTCCAATCGGCAATTCGCAATCGGCAATCGGCAATGCGCCATTCCCCGCGCCCTACTTTTTGGCGGTGGGCATCGTCGCGGCGTTCCCCGGCTTGTCGTAGAAGTTCACCTTCACGTAAGAGTAGATCAGCGACAAGCTCGCGACGATCACCGACGCCCAGAGGGTGATCTTGAGGATGCGCAGGCGGTTGGCGATCTCCTTGTCGCGCCACTCGGCGAGGCGGCGGTCGATCTCATCGAGCTTGCGGTCGATGCGGCTCTCGATCTCGTCGAGCTTCTGGTTGATGTATTGGTCGGCGGTCTTTTTGACGCGAGAGGCGATGCCGCCGAAGAGGCCGGATTCTTCGATCTCCTCCTTGATCGACCGGTCGCGGGCGCCGGGCGCGGCGCTGGCGGTGGTGGTTGTCGGGCCGGGTCCGCCGCGGCCTTCCACCGGGGGGAGGAACTGGTACTCGGCGGCAGGGTCATTCTCGCCGATCATGTTGGAGACGATCGAGCCCAGGACGGCGCGGCGCTTGCGGTTCATGCGGGCGAAGAAGCCTTCGCTCTTCTTGAGCTTCTTGACCATCGCCGGGATCGGTTCACCGGCGGCGATCTCCACACCGCGGAGGCGGGAGAGGGCGATAAGGCCGCGCTCCGACAGGCCGTCGAAGCGCATGCTCTTGATCCGCCAGATCTCGTGGGCGAGTTGTTCGTTTGTCGCGTTGATCGGCACGGGGCGGCGGCCCCAGCGGACGACGTCGACCATGGCGTCGCGGTCGAGGGAGGCGATGAGCTGTCGGCGGCCGTGGATGGCGCTGACCAGGTCCTGCGGCGTCTTGTAGCGGCGCGGCTCGAGGCCGAATTCCTCTGCGAGGGTGGCCAGCTCGTCCTTGGGGAGATCGGCGAGCTGCCGCGGGGCGGAGGGACTGATTGCTATCACGGCGGCGGCGGGCGTTGGCGTGGGGCTTGCCTCGCTTGCACCCCCGGCGGGATTGGGCGCGGGCGGTCGGCCCGCCTCGCCGACGGGCGGGAGGAGCTTCAGGTCATTGGGATCGGGCGGGTTCGCGCTCATCGGTGTGGATCATACTCCCTGTGCGATCACGCCGTGCAATCGCCAGAGCAGCAGGAAGACCATGCAGAGGAGGATACAGATGATCACGTCCCCCCAGAAGGTCTTAAAGCGCAGGCGCAGGGCGTGGATGATCAGGTAGCGCCGCACCATGGTCATGTACTTGTCGCCGCCCGACAGGTAGAGTACCCAACCCCAGGCGGATTGCAGCGTGATCACGGTGGCGTAAATCGTCGCGATCCAGGCGACGGTCAGGCGGAAGAATTGGAAGGGGTCCAGGTCCCACATGAATGGTGATGGGGAGGTGGGGAGATGGGGTGGTGGTGAGTAGGGCCTTCACACCCCATCGCCCTACCTCCCCATCCCCCCATCCTCATTCATTCCCCGTCCTCCGCCTCATGCTCCACTTTGCCGCCGAAGAGGCTGGTGCCGATGCGGACCATCGTTGCGCCTTCGGCGATGGCGGTCTCGTAGTCGTTACTCATGCCCATGGAGAGGTGGCGGAAGTGGGTGCCGCCGATCTTGTGCCACTTCATCTCTTCGAAGATCTCGTGGGTGCGGGCGAAGACGAAGCGGCATTTCTCCTTGTCCTCCGTCAGCGGGGCCATCGTCATCAGGCCGACCAGGGCGACGTTGGCCATCGAGTCGATCTGCTCGGCGAGGTGCACTGATGCGCCGACCGCGACGCCCGACTTGCTGCTCTCCTCGCTGGCGTTGATCTCCAGCAGCACGGGCATCCGCTTGCCGAGCTTGCCGGCGTACTGCTCGATCTCCTCGGCCAGGCGCAGGCTGTCGATGCTGTGGATGTAATCCACCAGCGGCAGGAGGGGCTTGACCTTGTTGCGCTGCAGGTGGCCGATCATGTGCCAGCGGACCTTGGCGGGGACGGCGGCGGCGTCGCCGTGGGTGCGCTGGCGGGCGAGGAACTCGGTCATCTGCGGGATGCGCTGGGCGATCACCTGCACGCGGCTTTCGCCCAGGTCCGAGACGCCGAGCTGCACGATCTCGCGCAATTGCTCGGGGGCGGCGGTCTTGGTGACGGCGATCAGCGTGATGTCCTTGGCGTCGCGGCCGGCCTTGGCGGCGGCGGCGGCGATCCGGCTGCGGATCTCGTCCAGTTTTTCGGAAAGCGGCGAACTCTTGGCCACGGGCGGCTCCTTCCACGGGTACAACGGCTTCGTCCAATCAGGTGGGCATTATAGGGGAGGGGGAAACGGATGGTATAGTCGCGGTGATGACCCACGGAACAAGTTCCATGGGCTTTGGGCGGAAAGACTTATGCCTGACGATGAAGCACGATATGCGGAGGCGGTGGCGCGGATCGACGCTGCCAATGCGATGGACCCGCACGGGAAGGAGTTGCTTTATTCGCAGCGCATGTCGGCGTGGCTGGGGCGGATCGCGCCGGATGCTTCGGAGGCGTTGAAGCTGGCGGCGCGGGCGCAGCACATCCGCCGGTGGAGCATTCCGCGGTCGGATTACCCGATGGATCGGATCGGGTATTTGAAGTGGCGGACGACGCTTTACAAGTTTCACGCTGAGGAGGCGGGGAAGATATTGCGCGAGGTGGGGTATGACGAGGGGACGATCGCCCGCGCGGGGTCGCTGATTCGCAAGGAGCAGATCAAGAGCGATCCGGAGGCGCAGACGCTGGAGGACGTGATCTGCCTGGTGTTCCTGGAGAATTATTTCGCTGACTTTGCCGCGGAGCACGAGGCGGAGAAGGTGATCAATATCCTGCGGAAAACATGGAAGAAGATGTCGGATCGGGGGCGGGAGGTGGCGCTGACGCTGGAGATTCCGCCGGGGGCGAAGGCGCTCGTCGAGCGGGCGCTGTCGCCTGAAGCGTGACCTGAGCATTTATGCCGAAACTGCTGTTCCCAGCCGCGCCAGCAGATCCGAAACGCTCGCCGAGGTTGCGGATTTGATCGTCACCTCGAACAGCGTCCGCGGGGAGGGGTTGTGTTCCAGGTGGAATGCCGCCGACGGACCAAGGAGCTTGAGAAGGAAGGCCTCGATTTCGAGCTTCACCGATGCAAACGTCTCCGCCGTATTGGGCGCGAGCAGGCGGTCAGCGACGCGGAACGAAATCTCATCCGTCCGGAACGCCAGTCCGGGGTTCTCTTCCAGCCGCGCTGCCCCCTGCAGGGTGTAACGGAATACCGCCGCCAGACGCTCGCCGAAGGTCCCGGACAAGGGTTGCTTGCGCTGGTAGAGCAATCCCGGTCGCCCGCCACCGTTGTCGAGTGAGAAGTTGGCTTCGTGGGTCACCAGCACGGTGCCGGGGCCGTCGGGGACGTGCTCGTAATCAGCGACATCGATGGCGAGATGATCCTCGACCGCGTGCATCTGTATCCAGGATTGGAAGATGGGCACGAGCTTGACGCCGTGCAATTGCGCGGGGTCTTTGAGGAAGAGTTTGAGGCAGAGTTTCTGAGCCTGCATGAGTCTTGATGCCTTGCCCGTATCACGGGCGTCTCGCCCGTGCAAACGGCGTAGAGATTGAGAAATACTGCTTGTGAAACGATTCTTCTATACTGCGGTTCAGGCACGGGCGGGACGCCCGTGATACGATTAAACCTTCGTCGCCGCTGGCGGCTGTTGCTCCGTTTGCCACTTCGCGTGCGCCTTGTGCGACGCGTCGATGAAGAGGTTCGCCTCTTCGATCAGCTTGTGGGCGGTATCCTGGTTGAAGCGCGGGTCGGGCCCCTCGTGGCGGGCGAAGAGGTAGCGGCTGAACTGGTCGCCGTGGTACTTGTCCCAGAAGATCTGGGTATCGACGAAGCGCGTTCGGAACTCGTTGACGATCGAATTGGGCTCATCCGGCGCGTCGAACCACTGCAACTGCACCAGCGTGTGCGCCGCCCGCAGCATGGCGCTGTACGCCTTCTCATCCGCGGCCTTGTACTGTCCGCCGTCGAGCAGGAGCTGCGCTTCAAACGCCTCGGTCTCGGCGGCAGTGAAACCGAACGACGCGAGCGAGATGACTTCGCCGGCGCACTCGCCGGTGCCCAGGTCGCCGATGGTGTATTGCCGCGGGTCGCCCCAGTCGCTGTAGAAGTCGGGGTTCTCAGCGTGCGGGGGGACCTTGGTGAACAGGTCAACGACCTCCTTGAGCGCCTTCTTTCCGATCCGCTTGCAGTAGGCTTGGAACGTTTCGTCGGCGAGCTTCTCGCTGACGTACTTGGACGTCAGGGCGTCGACGAGCTCAGGGATGCGCTTGGAGGGGACGCTGCCCATCGTCAGCGCGTAGGAGCCGCCGTTCTCGGCCCACATGCCGCCGAGCATGACCTGGAAGTGGGGGACGGTGTAGCCGCCGACGTTGCGGGAGTTGCCGTAGAAACCAAGGTCGGCGACGTGGTGTTGGCCGCAGGAATTGAAGCAGCCGGACATCTTGATGCGGAGGTTGCGGATGGCGGAATTGACCTGCCCGGCGGCGAGCTTGGCGGTCAGGCGGGTGCGGAGTTCACCGGCGAGGCCGCGGCTGCTGGAGATGCCGAGCTTGCAGGTGTCGGTGCCGGGGCAGGCGACGACGTTGGCGATCGTGTTGGCGTATGGCTCTGCGAGGCCGATCGTCTTCAGCTCGGTGTAGAGGTCGATGACCTTGTCGTCGGGAACCCAGCGGAGGACGAGGTTCTGCTCGACGGTGGTGCGGGCGTAGGCTGCGCCGTTGGCGTCGTTGCCGCCGGCGTATTTGCGGGTGATGTCGGCCAAAGAGCGGAACTGATCGGGCGTGCAATCGCCGAGCGGGAGGTGAACGGTGACGGTCGAGTAGCCCGCCTGCCGCTGGGGGTAGACGTTATTGCGGTTCCACTCGGCGAAGCCCTCGGGCTGCTTGGCGCGGACGGTTAATTGGACCGTTGGGAGGGCGGCTTCTTCCTTCCACTTGGGGATTTCGTCGAAGAACTTTTGCGCCAGCGGATCGGCGGGCATCGTCTTGTACTCTTCGAGGACCACGCGCTTGAACTCCTCGATGCCGAGTTTCTGAACGACGAACTTCAGGCGGGCCTTGTTGCGGTTTTTCTTCTCGCCCAGGCGGGCGAAGACGCGGCCGATGGCGCGGGCCATGGGGAGGACTTCTTGCTCGGGAAGGAAGTCGAACATGAGCTTGGCGTTGTGCGGGACAGCGCCCAGCCCGCCGCCGACGTAGATCGCGAAGCCGCGCTTGCCGTCGCGGATCTTGGCGATGCCGCCCAAGTCGTGGATGGAGACCAGTGCGCACGCCTCGTGCTCGCAGCCGGAGAAGGCGATCTTGAACTTTCGGCCGAAGTCCTGCGTGTCGCGGTGACCGAGGAGGTAGAAGGCGATCGCCTTGGCGTAGGGGGTGACGTCAAACGTCTCAGTCTTGCACACGCCGGCGATCGGGCAGGCGGTGACGTTGCGGACGGAGTTGCCGCACGCCTCGCGGCTGGTGATGCCGACGGCGGCGAGGCGGCGGAACATGTCGGGGCAATCTTCAATGTGGATGAAGTGGAGCTGAATGTCCTGACGGGTGGTGATGTGGAGGATGTTGTCGGAATATTCCTCAGCGAGTTCGGCGAGTACGACCATCTGATCGGGGGTCAGGCCGCCAAAGGGGATCTTGATCCGCTGCATGCCCGGGGCGTCCCAGTAGGTCTCGGGGCCCTTGGTGAGGGAGGAGTAGGGGAGCTT
>JAQGHM010000283.1 GCA_028291615.1 Phycisphaerales bacterium
CGTCCAATCCGACGTAATACATGGCAAGCCTCCTTTCGGCTGCTGGCGAACGTTGTTGGGACATGAGACACAGTTCCGACAATGTATCCCGAACGCCCGACTGCGAGGCTTGCTTCATAGTTTCAAATCGAACCCAACTCTCCCCGCCATCCTCGATCCTCGGCTCGACTGAGCGCGCCGAAGTCCATCTTCCATCCTCGCCTTTCCAATCGCCCTTTGCCCTTTACCCTCACCCGTACAATAATCCGCCACTTATGAGCACCCCGATCGTCACCCGCTTCGCCCCCAGCCCCACCGGCTACCTCCACGTTGGGGGAGCCCGCACCGCCCTCTTCTCCTGGCTCCTCGCGCGCAACCAGGGCTCTCAGGGTCGCTACCTCCTCCGCATCGAAGACACCGACCTCGCCCGCTCCACCCAGCAGGCCTGCGACCAACTCCTGGAAGACCTCAAGTGGCTAGGCCTGCATTGGGACAACGCCGACAACCTCATCTTCCAATCCAAACGGGTCGATCTCTACAACCGCCTGATCGCCGACCTCATCGCCCGAGGCTTGGCGTACGAAGCCTGGGAAACCGCCGAAGAACTCACCGCCCTCCGCCAGCAAGCCGAGAAGGCCAAGCGCCCTTACGTCTACCGCCGTCCTAGCTACACACCCGACCAGATCGCCCAGCTTAAAGCCCAGGGCCGCAAGTCCGTCATCCGCTTCGCCACCCCCGCGAAGGAATACCGCTTCCACGACGTCATCGCCGGCAAGGACATCGTCATGCCCGACGAGGAGCGCCAGGACTTCGTCATCCGCAAGACCGACGGAATGCCCACCTATCACTTCGCCGTCGTCGTCGACGACGTCGAGATGGGCATCACCCACATCCTTCGAGGCGGCGAGCACACCAAAAACACCTTCCTTCACATCGCGCTTCAGGAAGCCCTCAATTACCCGCGGCCCATCTACGCGCACCTCTCCACCATCCAGAACATGGACAACACCAAGATGGGCAAGCGCGACCGAGACAAAAAGGTGCGCGAACAAACCAACAATTACCTGAAGAACACCAAGAAAACCCCCGCAGACCTAGCGGCACAAACAGGGCTTGCCTCTTCGCGAATCGCCGATTGGCTAGCCAACAGCAAATCCCAACTAGACCCCTCAGACCACGACAAGCTGATGCCCGTCATCGGTCTCAAACCCACCGACCTCCCCGAGATCCTGGTCCACGATTTCCGCCGCAACGGATACCTCCCCGAAGCCCTGCTCAACTTCCTCGCGCTCCTCGGCTGGAGCCCGGGCGAAAACCGCGAGCTGATGTCGATGGATGAAATGACGCGCCTCTTCAGCATCGACCGCATCAGCAACGCCCCCGCCAAGTTCGACCGCGCCAAGCTCCTCGCCTTTAACACCCAAACCGTCGAAACCGCCACCCCCGCGCGCCTGCTCGCAGCCTTGCGCGACTACCTCAGCGTCAACCCCGACTCCCCCCTGAACCAAGCCACCGATGAGCAGCTTGCCCAGCTACTCCACATGAAAAAGGGCTTCCGGACCCTGCGCGAGGTCGACGACCTGTGCCGCTTCTTCTTCTACCCCGACGACCACATCACCTTCGATCCCAAAGCCGTCGAAAAGGTCCTCAAAAAGGACGACAACGCCGGCCTCAACACGCTCCAGGAAATCCGCCCGCTCCTCGCCGCCGCCCCCGACTGGCGCGCCGACCCGCTCGAAGCCGCCATCAAACAATACTGCGAATCCAAAAACCTAACCCTCGGCAACGTCGCCCAACCGATTCGCGTCGCGATCAGCGGCACCACCGTCAGCCCCCCCATTTTCCATTCCCTCGAATTCCTCGGCAAAGACCGGTCGTTGGCGCGGATCGATCGTTGCCTGAAACAATCGTAGGAGCGTTCGCAATCCGCCGCGGGTCGGGATAAGCTTTCCGTCCCCATTTACTCAAAGGAGATTCTCATGCCCACACGCAATGCATCCGCCACTTGGACCGGTGACCTCAAGACCGGCGCTGGCAAGGTCAAGCTCGGCTCGGGCGCGTTCGAAGGCCAGTACAACTTCAGCTCGCGCTTCGAATCCGGAACCGGCACCAACCCCGAAGAGCTGATCGCCGGCGCCCACGCCGCCTGTTATTCGATGGCCCTTTCTGCTGGTCTCGGCGGCGCCGGTTTCAAACCCCAGCGCGTCTCCACGACCGCCAAGGTCACCGTCGACAAGGTCGGCGAAGGCTTCAAGATCACCAAGATCCAACTCGTCTGCGAAGCCGTCGTTCCGGATATCGATGACGCCAAATTCAATGACATCGCCAACGCCACCAAGGCCGGCTGCCCGGTCTCCCAGGCCCTCTCCGCAGTCCCCATGGAACTCGACGCAAAGCTGGTCAAAGGCTGATACGGCGGCCCTACTGCACGCGCTGTTCAGCCCCGCGGCCCGATAGCCGATAAATGTAATGGCGGCCTACCCCCGCCCTTACAGTGGAGGCTCGCGTGCAAGGTATCCCGATCGGTCAACTGCTCGTCGAACAAGGCGTCCTTACCGCCGAACAGGTCTCGCACATCCTGAAGGTGCAGAAGGCCTCGCACCGCCCCTTCGGCGACCTCGCCGAACGCCTCTTCGGCATCGACCCGCAGGCCATCGAAGACGCCTGGGTCGAGCAGTACATCCGCACCGCCGGCGTGGTTGACCTCGAGCAGGTCACGTTCGACGCCGACTGCCTCCGCGTGGTTAACCGCCGCCAGGCCTGGCAATTCCACCTGCTCCCGACCAGCCGCGCCGGCGAGCACCTGAACGTTGCCACCGACGCCGAAAACCTGATCCGCGCCGTCAACTTCTCCAGCCGCCGCATCGACGAGGCCGTCTACTTCCTCATCGCCGAGCGCGAGCAACTCCGCGACTTCCTGATGAAGCACTACCCGGTCCCCGAGCACATCGCCCAGTACGCCGAGAAGATGTGACCGCCGCCCCTCGGCGGCGTATGATTGACGTACACATGTCAATCCTGACCGCCGATCCTCCGGCCGAGTTGTCATCCACCCTCGAGGTGCGGCGCCGCCGCAAGGCGATGAGAGTAATTGCGCGCCGCTATGCGGTCTCGATCCTCGCGGTCGGCATCAGCCTGCTTTTCAAGCTCTATCTGAAAACCCACATGGAACTGGGAATGGAGCAGGAAGCTCCGTTCATGCTCTCACTGGCCGCGGTCATGGTCTCGGGGTGGTACGGCGGCTTGGGACCGGGGCTGCTGGCGACGGGCTTTGCATTGGTGATCGGCGATTACTTCTTCATGGAGCCGTTCCATTCGCTGGGACTGGTAACGACCGCGCAGAAGATTCGCGCCGCGATGTTTACGATCGAAGGGGTCGTTGTCAGCGTCCTGTGTCAGACGCTGAATTCCGCCCGCCGCCGCGCCGAACGGAATGAGGCCGAGGCGCGCAACCTGCAGAAGGAACTGCTGGAGATCACCGATACCGAACAGCGCCGCATCGGTCACGACCTGCACGACGGACTTGGCCAGCACCTGACGGGCATCGCCTTCATGTCGAAGCTGATGGAGCAGCGGCTGGCGGCCAAGACGATTCCCGAAGCCGAAGACGCGCGCAAGATCGCAGGCTTGGTCAACAAGGCAATCGGTTGGACGCGCGACCTGGCGCGCGGCCTGGCGCCGGTGGACCTGGATCAGGAAGAGGGGTTGGCATCGGCGCTCAAGCAACTCACCGAAGGCACGAGCGAACTCTACGGCGCGCCATGCCGCTTCGAGAGCTTAGGCAATTCGCACTTCCGAAACCCACCGGTGGCGATCCACCTGTACCGCATCGCGCAGGAGGCTCTGAATAACGCGATTAAGCATGCGCGGCCGCGCAGCATCGTGGTTCAACTGACACGGACCCAAGGGGAAATCAGGATCTCGGTCGAAGACGACGGAAAGGGATTTGATCCGATTTCCGTCAGGACAGGCGGCATGGGTTTGCGTATCATGAGGTATCGCGCGAAGATGATCTCAGGCCAACTCGAAGTGCGCAAGCGCCTTGGTGGCGGAACCGTAGTCGCCTGCACGTGCGCGCTTCACCATTCCCAGAAGGATGCGTCGTATGCCCACCGTGACCAAGCCATCGGAAGTGAAGACAACCAAGGCCAAGGTACTGCTCGTTGACGATCACCCGATCGTGCGGCAGGGACTGGGCCAGTTGATCAACGAAGAGCCGGATCTCTCCATCGTCGCCGAGGCGGAAGACTTCCAGCAGGCGCTGGCGGCGCTTGACGAAGCCCATCCCGATGTTGCAATCGTGGACATCTCCCTGAAAGACCGCAGTGGGATCGAGTTGATTAAGGAGATCCGGCAGCGCAAGCCGGAACTGCCGATCCTCGTGCTGTCGATGCATGATGAGTCGCTGCACGCCGAGCGCGTGCTGCGCGCGGGAGCGAAGGGGTATATCATGAAGCAGGAGGCGACCGAGCAGGTGATGAATGCGATCCGCCGCGTGCTGCGCGGGGAGGTTTACCTGTCGGAGAAGATGGCGTCGCGGATGGTGAATCGCCTGGTCGCCGGGCCGCAGAACGTGGGCGGGTCGCCAATCGAGCGGTTGTCGGACCGCGAGTTCGAGGTCTTCCAGATGATCGGACACGGCGTGGGGCCGAGCGAGATCGCCGAGAAGCTGGGACTTTCCGTCAAGACCGTCGAGACGCACCGCGAGCGCATCAAGGAAAAACTCAACCTCGCGAGCGGCTCGGAGCTCATTCGCTACGCCATGCAATACGTCATGGACGAAATGCGCGACAAGCGATAGCTCAGGCAACGAGGATGGATGGGGCAACCGCGTCGGTGCGCCGGCGGGCGCGCTGGGTGTCGGTGACTGCTTCCGCGAGCGCGTCGGCAGCCATTTCATAGACTCTGGCGACGGCCCCAGCGCCCTTGGCGCGTAGCTCGCGTTCGTGCTGCGCATCGTCCGCGGTTGCGATGATCATCGCGTGCGGTGCAATCGCCACCGCCATCTCGACCAGCTCAGCATTGTCCACGCCCTTGAGCAGCAGGTCGGGGATCGTGGAAATGATGTACTTCGCATGGCCGATGTGCGCGTGCCGGAGCACTTCGATGGAGCCGATGTCGCCGAAGAGTGCGACGAGGCCGCGCTCCCTCGCTTCCTCAAGCGATACCGGGTTGAAATCGATCACCATCGTGCGCTTGAGAAGTGCCGCGTCGCGGCGTTCCAGCGCTTCAACCAGTGCCCGCGCGCCGCGGTGATAGCCCAGCAGGACGATCTCGGGACCGTGACTGGCAGCGGTTTCGGCGTCGTCGGTTGCGGTGGGATTGCGCGCGCCGGTCAAGCGCTCGAATACCTGGTAGAGGGAGTGGCTGTAGCGGATCGCATAAGACGAGAGCACGGCCATGACGGCCATGGCGTAGATCGTGATCGCAACGGTGCCCTTTCCGATGTGCCCGTAGGCGACGCCCAGGCTGGCGATGACCAATGAGAACTCGCTGATCTGCGCCAGGTTGATGCTGGTGACGAAGCCGGCGCGGCGGCCAGCGCCGGTCATGACCACCAACGGGTAGACCGATGCGAAGCGCGAGACGAATACGAATGCCACGATGCCCAGCACCGGCGCGACCATGCCCCAATTCGGCGCGGTGATCTTCATCCCCAGCGAGACGAAGAAGAGCGTGAGGAAGAAGTCGCGCAGCGGCAGGGTCTTGGCGGTCACGTGAACGCTGTACGGGAACGCCGCGATGGAGAGCCCGGCAACGAGGGCGCCCATCTCCTTTGAGAGCCCCAATGCGCCAGCGGCAGCAGCGACGGCGGCGCACCAACCAACGGAAACCGCCAAGACCATCTCGGGGTTCTTGGCGATGGACGCGAAGATGCGCTTGAGCGCATAGCGGCTGAAGAAGAATCCCCAGAGCAGGAGCGCGGCCGTACCGGCCAGCGCTTTGAGAATGGGCATGAGCGAGGGGTTGGCGAAATTAGGTTGCAGCGCCAGGACGAGGATGGCGTAGACGTCCTGGATGACGAGCACGCCCAGCGTGAGGCGGCCGGGGAGGGTGTCGAGTTCGCCCTTGTCGTAAAGCAGCTTGACGACGATCGCCGTGCTCGACAGGGCGCACATGATGGCGAGGTAGAGGCCGTCGGCGTGCTTGCCGGAGAGGCCGAGGCCGCAGAGCCAGAAGACCCCCACGCCCAGCGCAAGGCAGATCAGGAACTGGCCGAACCCCGCGACCAGGAGTTGCCGCCCGGCCGCGAGCACCTCCTTGATGTTGAGTTCGAGGCCGATGATGAAGAGGAGCAGGATCAATCCCATCTCGGAGATGATCTCGATGCTCTCGCCGGCGTGGACAAAGCCGAAGCCCAACTCGGGGCCGACGAGCGCGCCGGCGATGAGGTAGCCGAGGAGGATCGGTTGGCGGAGCCAGTGGGCGAGCAGCCCGAACACGGTGGCGGCGATGACGGCGACGCCGATGTCGTACAACAGATAGTGCAAGCTTTGGCCTCCTGTCGACGCGGGGTTGGTGTGCCGCGCCGGTTTACATCTTCAGCACCAACGGATCATCGACGGGCAATCGCTGTTGGCATTAGACGTGTAAGAGAATTACCGTGGCACGATTCAGCGTTTCCCTCGTATATGAGGATAGCACTTAGTCGAATCAATCGGTGCCATGCAAACCACCCACAGGGCATTCCGAGTTTCACCATAAGTATTGCACTTATAAGCACTTCAGCGATCCATCACGCCCGGAAATTAGGCACTCGCACCCCCCGCCGGCATGAATTGCCTCTTTTTATCGGCAGCGACTGAACTGCCTTCGTGACTGCTGGCTCAGGAAGCACATTGAGCGGTTGGGCACGATCTTTGCGTTGAGTGGGCGGAGTCTGGCGGTTGTCCACCGCATCCCTTGGGTACCCAATTCAGTACGCGTTGTTTGACGGCCGCGTGGTCGGTCGCGGTGTCGGTTTGTCTACTTTTTTGAGGCATGGTGAGGATATGAAGCTATTGTCCCGTTTACCTGAATATGATGGAGGAAGGCTGACATTTTCGGCTCGGCTTTCCCGATTGGGCGTTCGGCTGCGCGATCCGGAATGGCGGAAGTACGGCATGACGCTGATGCTTGGCAAGATGCTGGGGCTGGCGATCCTGCTGTTGGGGATTCTCGCGTTTTCGCTTTGGCTCAAATCGGGGCACGCGTATGCCGACCCAACGCCCGCAACGCCGGCCGTGACTCAGCCGGCGACGACGCAGGCGGCCGTGCCGGCAACACCCGCGCCCCTGACGGGCACGGACATCATCAACCCGCTGAACACGGTCTGGACGCTGATCGCGGCGTTCCTGGTGTTCGGCATGCAGGTTGGATTCACGATGCTGGAAGCGGGCTTCTGCCGCTCGCGGGAAACCGTAAACGTGCTGGTCGAATGCGTGTTCGACACGTGTCTTTGCGGCTTCCTGTATTACGCATGGGGTTACGCGTTCATGTTCGGCGCGGGCAACGGCTTCATCGGTTGGCACGACCCCACCGCCAACGCTGATGGAAGCTTCACGAGCTGGTTCTTCCTTGCGGGCGTTAAGGCGACGTCGACCTACGCCGCGACGGGCGTGCCCGTGCTCGCGCACTGGCTGTTCCAGTTTGCGTTCGCCGATTGCGCTTCGACGATCTGCTCCGGCACGATGATCGGCCGCACCGCATTCTGGGGGGACATACTGTATTCGGTCTGCGTGTCGGGCTTTATCTACCCGATCCTCGGCCACTGGTGCTGGGGCCCGGACGGCTTCCTCTACACGATGGGAACGCCGTCGACGGATGGAACGTGGCGCTTCCTGTCGGGCATGGGAATGAACTTCCACGACTTTGCCGGATCGACGGTCGTCCACTCGATCGGCGGTTGGATTGCCTTGGCGGGCGGCATCTGGCTTGGACCCAGGTTGGGTCGCAAGTTCAAGCGCGACGGCGGCGGCCCCATGCTGCCGCACGATCTGACGATCGCAGTCTGCGGCGGCCTGCTCCTGTGGTTCGGCTGGTATGGCTTCAATCCTGGCAGCACGCTGTCGGCGATGGATTACGGTGGTATTGGTCGCGTCGCGGCGAACACCACGCTTGCCGCCTGCACGGCGGGCATGGCTGCGGTCTTCGTGATGTACTTCCGCGTCGGCAAGTGGGATGCGGGTTCGATCACCAACGGTTTCCTGGCCGGGCTGGTGGCGATCACCTGCCCCTGCTATTGGGTCAGCCCTGCGGGGGCATGCGCCCTGGGCGCGATTGCAGGTGTGATCGTGATCTTCGCGGCGGATCTCCTGGAGCACCTGCGCATCGATGATCCGGTGGGCGCGTGGCCCGTGCACGGCGTCTGCGGCATCTGGGGTACGTTGTCCCTGGGCTTGTTCGCCAGCGGCGAATATGCGGCGGCGGGCAGCAGCAACACCGGTATCCCGGCGATCGACGCCTCGAACCCCGCCCTTACCGGCTTGTTTTACGGTGGCGGGATCACGGTGCTCAAGGCTCAGATCATTGGCAGCCTCATCATCTGCGGCTCGACGTTTGTCGTCGCGATGACGATGTTCGGCGTGCTCAACGCCCTGAAACTGCTTCGCATCTCCCACGATGGCGAACTCGAAGGCATGGATCTGCACGAGCATGGCATCTCGGCTTACCCCGAGTATGTCATCTCCGCGCTGGCAGCGCCGCACGGCATGCCGCGGGACACCGTGAACTACACACCCCCTGTGCTGGCCAGCGAGAAAGTTGCCGGCGTCGTCCTCAAGTAAAGATCGGGCATCGGCAGGGGCGGGCTTCATGGCCCGCCCCTGCTGGCCTTGTTCGGAATCCACGCAAGGAGTGATCTGATATGAAAATGATTGTTGCGATTATCCGTCCGGAGAGACTTGAGGCCGTGCAAGAGGCGCTGGCCAAGCACGAGATATGCCTGATGACCGCGTCGGATGTCCGCGGGTGCGGACGCCAGCGCGGCTTCAAGGAGAACTTCCGCGGAAGTGAAGGCGTCATCCGGCTGCTCTCCAAAGTGAAGCTTGAGATTGCCGTTAACGAGAACTTCGTGCAGCCGGCCATCAAGTCGATTATCGAAGCCGCCCAGTCGGGAAAGATCGGCGACGGCAAAATATTCGTGCTGCCGCTGGAGGAGTGCTACCGGATTCGCACGGGCGAGACCGGAAGCGTTGCGATTGGGCCGTGAATTTTGACCCGCGGTGAAATCCGAGGCGACACGTTGATTGCCCCGCGTGCGGAAACCGCACGCGGGGTTTGAGTTTGGGTGGCGCATGCACAGAAAGCGCGCGGGGATTGGTCCACTAGCGATATTTGCCGAATGGATCCGGGTGGTCGCTTGAAGCTCCGAACCAGCGAGGGGGGACGGGCGCTCCTGGTGAAGCCGTTCAGCCCCGGCGTTTTGAAGGCGATCGAGCGGGCGGTGCAGGACAGCAAGCTGGGGATGGATGTCTTGGCTGCTCGTCATTAAACTGAAGGCCAGCCGCAGGCGGCGGGAAACATGAAGACGTGAAGCATGAAGACGTGAAGCATGAAGAGGGGACGGTACGGCGGTGAAGCGGGCGATTCGAATCCTCATTAACGCGACGCCGACAGTATCCCTGGCGCTGGCCGTGGTGACGGTCTTCCTCTGGAGATTGAGCTATCATCAACTCCGGCGGACCTACTGCCAGACCCCGCGGTCGACCTACGTGGCCAGCATCTCCCGCGGCGAGTTCAGTTTGGAAGGCCATCGCAGCTCCGTCTTCAGTCGGGTCACGCTGGTTTCGGGCGTCCGCTGGTGGAGCGAGAGTCACCACGCGCGATACGTCTCTGACGATGCGGCGAGCCGTATCCCCAGCGACCGCGCGCCCGTCGCCGGTTTTTACTTCGGGCGCTCCATCGGGACAGAGGGAAGCTCGACGGTGATCCTCATTCCCATATGGTTTGTCGTTGCCCTCCTAGCCGTCCCGCCGGCCCTCGCGTTCAGGCGCGATGCCCGCCGTCGCCGCGGCGTTCGCCGCGCGGCCACCGGCCACTGTGCCCAGTGCGGCTACGACTGCCGCGCGACGCCTGACCGCTGCCCGGAATGCGGCGCGGTTCCGATAGCGAAAGACGCGAGGCTCCCGGAGCCGAGAGGGTGACGCCCCCCCCTTGGGGGGATCGAGAGTCCGTTCACTTCGCGGCGCAGCCGCATTCACTGGCGTCGAATGACAATGGGGGGCGATTCGCCCAGTCGGGCCCCGAGCGGCTTGGGGAGCCAGAGGAGATCATTTGGGAACCTCCGAACTGGTCTGCACGCATGGTACGGCTATATCCCACTCATTAACCTTCGGGTTATTATATACCAAGCCAATCCGATTCGTCGTCACCACCGTTCCCTTCAGTGGTCCATCGTCAATTCGCGCTATGGTAAAATTAATGCTCAAACCTGGAGGATAGGTGCAGTTTTCGACTCGTGTTATCGTGAGTTTCGTGCCGGACGCGAGAACGCCGGCAGGCTCCTCACCAGAAGCGGGATCAGCGAGTTTATCACCGGATATGGCCATCAGACGGTGCAAATGCTTGACCTCGACAATGCGCGCGTCCCTTCTCAGTACATAGCACTTGCCAACCATGTTACTGCGTGTGACCGCCTCGCTTGTGCTGATGTCTCTACAGCCACACCCATTGATAGCCGGCAAGGCTAATCCGATGATGACGCTGGAAAGAAAGATTCGCATTGTTGTCTCCGCGAGATGATGCACTTTCATCGGCTCCGGGCGGCGCATCGTACTGCAGTGCGGCGCTCCGGCAAACGGATCACGTTCGATTATCGTTTCTTCCACGCTCCCGCGCAGTGCTCCGGCCGACGGGGCGGGGCGAGGCTCAGCCGGAGCGGCTGCCCCCCCGTGCGTCCGCTGATGTGGGAGTCGCTGCGCGACAGAGATGAAAGGATTTTCAGCCGCCCCGGCATCTCACCCCGCCCCGTCGGCCTGCGGTCTTTGTCTTTCACATCGTTCAAATGTCCATGCGGCGACGCTCGGCGCGGTGGTCGGGATACTGCCGCGCATCGTTCAACAGCGCCTCGCGCCCGCACTCCGGGCAGCGCCCGGGCGTCGCCCGGCAGTCGTAGCCGCAGGCGGGGCACGGAACGGCAGCGCCCAGTTGTCCGCGCCGGGCTCGTCGACGTCGCACCCACCAGCGCCCGCCCCGCGCAAACGGCAGGACCGCCAGGAGCGCGGCCACATACCAGAGCGGGACGACCGTCGTGCGGATCGTCCCACGGTTCAGGCGACCGCGTAAGGTTTGAACGCCAAGTACCTCTCGTTCGGAGTTGACATTGCTAAACATCATGGCCAGCGCCCACGCCTGCGCGTCCTTGTTCTTCTCGGCAGGACCCAGGTGGACGTCCCACCCTGGCTCACCGGTGATCATCTGGTGTCCGATGGGAGTTGGGTCTTCGATCCTTCCAATAAACAGGGCTTTTCCCACGATCGCGAACTCGGACATACTGGCCGCCCCCGCCACGCCTTCGACGTGCCCGATCCCGTCCCACCGCGGCGATTCCTTGACCGAACGAAACACGGCGGAGGCGCACAGCAAGAGCGACAGCATCGTTGTCAGGTTGATGAGGATGCGGCGGAGGCCTTTCACCGACCCGATATCCTACCACGCTGATGCGCACAAGACGCGAGGCCCGGCGGGGCTGGAGGGTGAGGGGCGCAAGTCGAGAGTCCTTATTCTTCTGCCGCGCAGCGGATTGGCTCCGTCGCATGATCCGGGGGGGCGGGACTGAGGGAATCGAACTAGAAAAGCCCGTCGTAAAGCGCGTCACACAACACTTTGATCAGACAGAGCACGGCCAACAGCGCTACCACTCTCGTCAAAATCCAAAACAGCTTGCGCCGTTGCGGGGTCATATCCGGACAGCTTATCGCTCGATCCTTATGCCTGTCTCACCCGCCCCGTCGGTCTGTCTTCTTTTCGTTAGGAAGAAGGAGCGCCCGCGAATTGACGCCAATGGACGCGAATGAATTGAACGGCGCAACTCGCGCAAGCCGCGAGGCCCGGCGGGGCGGCCTGCTGTGGGCTTGTCGAAGAGGTGGGTGAGGGGCGAAGTCTGGAGTCCTTATTCTTCTGCGGCGCAGCGGCTCCACTTCGCATTCGGCTGCGCGTTCGGAGGCAGCAAGATCGGCGACGGGAAGATGCTTCGTCCTGCCGCTGGAGGAGTGCTACTGGATTCGGACCGGTGAGACCGGGAGCGTTGCGATTGGGCCGTGAGTTTCGGTTTTACGTGAAATAAGCGATATGACGCCGCTTGCGGCTTCGCACCGGGGTTTTCTTTTTGGTGAAAAGTGCGCAGTTTGCGCGCAGTTCTTCTGGACATGCACGGGCGTTGCGTACTTTACCGACATGGCCCTCCAGTGCTTTCTGCGGTTTTGCTCAGTGTTATATGGATAGGACGATCCGGCACAACCTTTGCGTTGGTGCTCCCTAGAGCTTGGTGGGATTTGCCCGCCACGTCGTGGAGTAGCCCATTTCCAGCAGATCCTGACGGCCGAGCGTTCGGTCGCGCCCATCGTCCAGACACCCTTCAGGCAAGGTGAGTGATATGAAGCGTTTGTGCTTATCCTTCCGCTGGCGACCTATGGCACTGAGTTGTGCCTTGGCGCTGGCGATGTTCGGTATCGTGCGCGGCGCGTCCGCGGACACTCCGGCGACCATGCCGGCAACCACTCAAGCGGCGGCCGCGGCGCCTACGGCAGCTCCGGACCCCATTGGTTTTGACGGCGGGCCAACCAAGGCGCTGATGACCCCCAACTCGTATCTAAGCGGTTGGGCGACGGGTTCGGCGGATAAGAATCTCGATGCTCCGTCAGGTGGGACGTGGAAGCCGTGGGCGGGGGACAAGCCGACGGTTGAAGAACTGGGCCAGCACACGGCCAAGTTGTATTACTCGATGAACATGACCTGGGTGCTCATCGCGGGCTTCCTGGTCATCTTCATGCAGGCGGGCTTCGCGCTGGTCGAGACCGGCCTGTGCCGGGCGAAGAATGCGTCGCACACCATGTCGATGAACTTCATGGTTTACGCGCTGGGCATGCTGGGCTTCTTCGTCTGCGGATTCGCCCTCATGTGCGGTGGGTACAACGGCACGGCGATCGGCGGCCCCGGTCAGCTCGGGGGGTTGCCGACGCTGGATTCGATGTTCACCGTCGGGTCTTCGGTCGCTGGCGACCATGGCTGGGGCCTCTTCGGCACGACGGGCTTCTGCCTGACGGGCAAGGCCTATGACGGCGCGGTCGTCGTCATGTTCCTTTACATGATGGCGTTCATGGACACCACCGCGACGATCGTCACCGGCGCCTGCGCCGAGCGGTGGAGCTTCAAGAGCTTCTTCATCTACAGCATCTTCATCGGCGGGTTCATCTACCCGGTCTTCGCCTGCTGGGTCTGGGGCGGCGGTTGGCTGGCCCAGCTCGGATACCGATCTGGAATCGGCCACGGCGTGGTCGACTACGCCGGCTCGGGCGTCGTACACCTGCAGGGCGGCTGCCTAGCAATCATCACTTCGCTGCTGATCGGACCGCGCATCGGAAAGTACGGGCCCGACGGCAAGGTCAACGCGATCCTGCCGCACCACATCCCGATGGTGCAACTCGGCACGTTCATCCTGGCGTTCGGCTGGTTCGGCTTCAACGCCGGCTCGTCGCTGGCGGCCACCGACGGCCGCATCGGCATGGTCGCGGTGAACACGATGATCGCGGGCATGTCTGCGACCATCTCCGGCGTGCTCTACATGTGGCTGCGGTACGGCAAACCCGATCCGTCGATGATGTGCAACAGCATGCTCGCGGGCCTGGTGGCGATCACCGCGCCGTGCGCGTTCGTCACCCCCGTCGGCGCGTTCATCATCGGCGGCGTCGCCGGTGTGCTGGTGGTCCTCAGCGTCTTCTTCTTCGACAAGATCGGCATCGATGATCCGGTGGGCGCAAGCAGCGTACACGGCGTCTGCGGCGCGTTCGGCGTCATCGCGGTCGGCCTCTTCGCCGACGGCACCTATGGCGCGGGCTGGAACAACGTCGGCTGGAAGACTTTCCAGGGCGTTGACGGCCGCGGTGTGATCGGGCTGTTTTACGGCGGCGGCGCCAGCCAGTTGATGGCCCAGTTCATCGAGGTCGCGGTGTGCGCCGCGTGGAACATAGTCGTCGGCGGCGTGATCTTCTACATCATCGGCAAGGTGCTCGGGAGCAACCGGGTTCCGCCCGAAGTCGAGATTGCCGGCTTGGACATTCCCGAAATGGGCGCGTCGGGTTATCCGGAGTTCATTACCCCGATGGCCCCGGAAAACGTTCCGGCGGCGGAAGTTTCGGCGGCGAAGTCGCAGATTCCGCAGATCGCGGCGATGTCGTAGCGTTCGCGCAAGCACAGTGCGTTCGAGATTCAAACCCACGGGCGCCTTCGAGAGAAGGGCGCCCGTGGTTTGTTTGAGAGGCCGATGGTGTGAGCCAGGGTTTGGGTGGCTGGCTGGATCAACACAGGAGACTACAATGACCTTACTTATGTGGGAACAATACAAGAAGACGGCGCGGTTTATGCAGGCCCTAATCCTTCTGGCCTGCGTGGCGATCTACTTCACGACCTGGCAGTGGATGGCTGTATTGGTCTTCTTCGTCATGATGCAGGTGTCGGCGTTCCTCGGTGCGGCGTGGGGGGCACGGATCAAGGAGCGCGCGAATGAGGCGGCGCGGCGTCGGGGCGATACGCTGGATCGCCGGCTGTGATGCACGGCGGCGTTCCGTCCCACAGGAGCGGAAGAACCGCGGCAGCCGCCACTTCAGCTAGTGCCCGCGAAGGAATACCGCCCACACCACTACGTAGACGGGAATCAAGATCGGCAGCGTGTACTTGTACACGTATTCCAGAAACGACGGCGTCGCCACGCCCGCAGCGCCCGCGATCGACTTGACCATGAAGTTAGGGCCGTTGCCGATGTAGGTGCAAGCGCCCCAGAAGACCGAACCGGCGGAAATGGCAAGGATGAACACGTTCAGGGCGGGCGGACCAATCAGGAACGCGGTTTCGACCTGTTCGCGCTGCACGCTGCCGTGCTGAATGTCGGACGCGTGGTATTTGATCATGGCCGCAGCCGCAGCGCCGGCGCGCTCGGTCTTGTATTCACTGAGATCCAACTTGATCGGCGTCAGCGTCGTCGTCGTCGGCGGCGATTTCTTCAGTGCGAGCACCCGCTGGACGTCTTCGATTTCGGACTGCTGCAACTCCCCCGTGCGCGCCTTGAGGAACGTCAGGTAGGTCGGCGCGTTGTCGAGCACTGACGAGAGCGCGCCGCTGGCATAATAGAATTGTCCGGGGGTGCGGATCGCCATCTTGTCGGCGTTATGTTCAAGCCAGTGGAGCGCGGGAACCATCGTGGAGAAGATGCCAACGAAGAGAATGGCGACCTCCTTGATCGGGCCGAAGGAGAAATCGTTGGACGTGTAGATGGAGGCTTTCGTCAGGCGCCTGGAGGCCAGCCCGGCTGACGCCATCAGGATTTCGCGGGAGAAGATCAGGTCAAAGAGGGCCATGCGTCCGCTGCGCCCCAGGACTTCGCCGGCGGCGTCAAAGACGCCAGGGCGAAAGACTGCGAGGATGATCACGCCGATAAAGAGAAAATTGTGGGCGCCCAGGATCTGGACGGCTGATCCACCGCCGCCATCCTGCTCGCGTTCCTCCTTGCGGTGGTCGAGCGTGTCGATGACCAGGAAAATCGCAAGCAGGAGTCCAACCGCCAGCGCCCAGAGAGGCCACATGTGGTGCC
>JAQGHM010000297.1 GCA_028291615.1 Phycisphaerales bacterium
CCCCAGCACGGCGTCGGCATCGCGAATTCGCCCGGCCGTGTCACGCTCCTCCCGGGCGGCAGCGGCATAGCGGGCAACGATGGCATCATCGACCGGGGCCGCCCCCAACGTGCACGCGGTGAGCAGCAGCAAGATCATGGGCACGGCATAGTGGCGCTTCAGGCGGATCATCAGGTACATGGCAATACCTCGCCCGCGGGCCGGGGTTGATGCCGCGCCGTTACACGCTCATGCCGTTTTCCGCGTCGGACTGCTGATTGACCTTCATGTTCTCCCATTCCTCGAGCGTAATCGTCGCCTCGCGGCTTTGCGTCCCCTTGTAGTCGCCGACGATCCCCGCCTGCGCCATCATCTCCACCAGCTTCGCCGCCCGCCCATACCCGATGTTCAACCGCCGCTGCAGCAGCGAGACCGATCCGCGCCGCGTCTCCAACACCACTTTCACTGCGTCGTCAAACATGTCGTCTTGCTTCATGTCGTCGCTGTTGAACTTCGCCTTCACCTGCATCAGCTCGGGCTCGTACTGCGCGTCAGCGAGCGATCGCACCAGCTTCACGCTGTTCTTAATCTCCTTGTCATCGATAAACGTCCCCTGAGCGCGGATCGGCTTGGGGACGGTGGGATTGAGGAACAGCATGTCGCCGTACCCCAGCAGCAGTTCCCCACCGTTCTGGTCGAGGATGATGCGGCTATCCATGCGCGTGTTGACCCGGAACGCGATCTTGCTCGGCAGGTTCGCCTTAATCAACCCGGTCACCACCGTCGCCTGGGGCCGCTGCGTCGCAACGATCAGGTGGATGCCGACCGCGCGGGCCTTCTGCGCCAACCGGACGATTGACGCTTCGACCTCCTTGCCACCGGTCATCATCAAATCAGCCAGCTCGTCGATGATGATCACCCAGTAAGGCAGGAACTTAGGAATCTTCGCTTCTTCCTCGATCGTCGAGGGCATGAACTTCTCAACCAGCTCCTCGCGCGTCAGCTTGTTGTAATCGCGAATATTCCGACACCCCGCCTCCGCCAGCAGCTCGTACCGCTCGTCCATCTTCTCGCACGCCCACTCCAGCACCGAACAGGCCCGGGCTGAGTCATTGATCACCGGCGCCATCAAATGCGGGATATCCTTGAACGGCGCCATTTCCACAACCTTGGGATCGATTAGGATCAGCTTCACCATGTCCGGCCGCTGGGTGTACATGATCGACATGATCACCGTGTTGATGCAGACCGACTTGCCCGACCCCGTCGTGCCCGCGATCAGGCAGTGCGGCATGGCGGCCAAGTCGGCGATCAGCGGCTCACCGCTCGCGTCCTTCCCCAGGTAAAGCGGGATGATCATCTTCCGCGCGCTATCTGGCGCGAGCTGCATCAGCTCCTTAAACCGCACCTTCTCCTTCTGCGCGTTCGGCACCTCGATGCCAACCGTGTTCTTCCCCGGAACCGGCGCGACGATGCGCACGCTGATCGCCGAAAGCGCCCGCGCAATGTCATTCTGAAGCTGCGTGATCGAGGCGACTTTGATGCCCGGCGCCAGGCTGATCTCGTACATCGTGATCACCGGCCCGGTATCGATCTCGACGACATGCGCATCGATGTTGAACTCCTGCAGCGACCGCTCGAGGATCGCCGCCTTCTCGCGCACATAAGCTTCCTGGCTCGCGACGTACCCCTGCTCCGCATCCGCAAGCTCGTCCCACCCCGGAAGGTTGTACTCCCCAAGTTCCTTCGGCGGGGGCGGTGGCGGCGCAGTCTGCCGCGGTTTGATCGTGTTCGGCAGGCGAACGATGATCTCGCTCTTCGCGTCCCCAGCGCCAGGGTTCTCCGCGTCTCCTTCATCCGTTGGCTGGGTCACTTCAGTGACCCTGTCTTCAATTTCCGCAACAGAAGCAACCGGCATAGTCGCGACGCTCCGCGGCCCCGCAACCGTAGGCGTATTCTTCGCGACATTCGCGGCATTCCCCGCGTTAACGACCATCGCCGGCCGCGCCACCTTCGACTCCTCAGGCGAAGGAATCGTCGCCGCCACAGAAGGCGCAGGATCCGCTTCATCCCGATACGCCATATCCTGCGCCGCCGGCGCAGGATCATCATTCTCATATTCCAGGTGAATCTCGTCCTCAACCGACGGCCGCTTCTTCCCCTTCGGAAGCGGCTTCTCAAGCCTGGGCAGAAGGCGCGGCGCATCATCCTCCTCGTCGCTGTCAAAGCCACCAACATCATCAGTGGTGATGCGCTCGATCGGCCCACTCGCCCCAGCCTTCTGCGCCGCCGCGTCCTTCGTCACGAACTTCGGCAGCGACGGAAGCTTAGGCAGCGGCACGATGTTCCAGTTGATCTGCCGGATGTTCTCCTTGATCCCTGGCGCTTTGTTGCGCACCGTCTGAATCGTCCCCCGGATCATCGCCGGGGCGCGAATGACCAGGTCATCAGCACAAAGCAGCAGCCCCACCAGGAACGTGCAGATCAGGATCAGGCTCGTCAGCACCGCGCTGCAATGCCCGCGTAAAAAGCTCGAAGCCCCGATCCCCAGGATGCCGCCGTTCCCCTCCGGCAACCCCGCGCGCGTCCCCGGCTTGACCATGTGCACCACCGCCGCAAACGCGACCGCCAGCAGCGTCAGCCCGATCGCGCGCAGCCAAAGATCCGTAACCCGGTTCCCATACATTGTCAGCGCAACGCAAACCCCGCTGAAAAAGAGCACCGGGAAAATCCCCTGCCCCAGCGTCATGTACATGTAATACGCGACGAACGCCCCCGGCCCCCCCATCACGTTCTGCATTGGCGGGTACGGATAGACCGCATGGCTAGGCCAGTCGGTGGCATGAAAGCTACCCAGCGAGAGCAGCAAAAAAAGCCACGCGCCGCACAGCAGCACAAACAAAACCCGACGAATCAAACTCGGATGGTCCATAGGTTTCTTCTGGCTTCTCGCTATTCGCTTCTCACTACTTTTTTCCCGTGTGCCCAAAGCCCCCATGGCCCCGGGACGTCTCATCAAGCGCGTCCACTTCCGCATACACCACCTTCGGCACCGCCGCGATGATCATCTGCGCAATTCGCATCCCACGCTCGACCGTAAACGCTTCACGTCCATGGTTCACAAGCGGCACCTGCACTTCGCCGCGATAATCCGCGTCGATCGTGCCCGGACTGTTGATCAACGTCACGCCGTGCTGGCTCGACAGCCCGCTGCGCGGCCTCACCTGCGCCTCGTACCCCGGCGGGATCGCCATCGCGAACCCGCAAGGGATCAACCGGATCTCACCCGACGCGATCGTCATCGCCGTCGTTACGGCCGCACGCAAATCAGCGCCCGCGGCGTGCTCAGTCGCGAAGGCCGGCAGGGCAAGGTCTTCCCCGCCGCTCAGCCGCTTGATCTTTATTGTTATCGGACGTGCCACGGTTTCCTCTCCAGCAAAAGGTCGGCCTCGCGGGGCGCAGAAAGGGCGCGCCGACCCATGGGGAAAATATCGGCGAATCCCTCCGAAAAGGGATAGCAGGATCGAGGATGGGGTCGCTGGGGGCGTCGCCCATAGAACGACCAGGCCCCGCCATGACTTTCGTCCGTCGGCTTATCGAGTTGCACCGTCGGCGGGCGGGCGGACGCGGTAGAGCGTGCCGCCGGAGAAGCCGACCAGGCCGTAATGGGCGGAGCGGGCGATGTCCCACGAATTGCCGCTGCCGTAGTTGGGGAGCGTGCGCGGGTTGTCGATGAGCAGTTCCTCGGCGCCGGTGCGGAGGTTGACGCGGCGCCAGTTAGCGGCGGCGTAATAAAGCCAAT
>JAQGHM010000308.1 GCA_028291615.1 Phycisphaerales bacterium
GTCTTGTCGTAGTAACTCATCGACAACCGTTGCAGATGCGCAAACAACCGCCTCCGCAGCGAAAACTGCACCCGCTCCCCCGCCAGCGTCATGAGCAGGATGACGTACCGCTCCAGCACGCGCGCCACCGCCGCAACGACCGCCCAGATCGCCACGATCTTCACGACTTTCCAGCAGGCCGACCGCTCGCTCATCCCCGGCAATCGCCCACTCGCGTACGCGCTCACGTGGTCGATCACGAACTGCATGAACCGAGGCGACTGCATATCGAGGATCAACATGACAACCCCCAGCCCCAGTCCCGCACCATACAACCCCTTGTATGGCAACAAGTCGCGAAGCACCCGCTTGATCAGCGGCCACTCAATCGGCTTGTACCGCTGCTCGTCATCCTCAACCTGCACCTCGGGCGCAGCCGCCTTCACGCCGTCCTGCCGAGATCGAAATGGCCAAATTCTTTTCATGGAAGCTCGCCCAACGTCCGCCCGCGAATACTACTTCATGTCGGCACTCCCCGCACCGCCTCGCGATTTTCCCCGTTGACGCTTCGAACCCCGCAAGACTACATCCACCAAGCGGAACAATCCCAATCCTCTCCAGCCCTAAAGGAAACCATGGCCGTTAAGAAAAAAGCCAAACCAGCCGCCACCACCGACGCAAAATCCATCGATCTTCAGAAAGATACGCAAGAACCCGGACAAATTCTGACCACCAACCAAGGCCTCCCCGTCGCCGATGACCAGAATTCCTTAAAAGCCGGCGTCCGCGGTCCCACGCTCCTCGAAGATTTTCACTTCCGCGAAAAAATCACCCACTTCGACCACGAGCGCATCCCCGAGCGCGTCGTCCACGCCCGCGGCAGCGCCGCCCACGGCTTCTTTCAGGTCTTCGAACCCCTGACCGAACTCTCCAAGGCCGACCTCTTTCAAGATCCGTCCAAACAGACGCCCGTCTTCGTCCGCTTCTCCACCGTCGCCGGTTCGCGCGGCTCGGCCGACACCCCGCGCGACGTCCGCGGCTTTGCCGTCAAGTTCTATACCGAGCAGGGGGTCTGGGATCTCGTCGGCAACAACATCCCCGTCTTCTTCATCCAGGACGCGATCAAATTTCCCGACCTGATCCACGCCGTCAAACCCGAGCCGCACAACGAGATCCCCCAGGCCGCCAGCGCCCACGACACGTTCTACGACTTCATCTCCCTCACCCCCGAAGCGATGCACATGATGATGTGGGTCATGTCCGACCGCACCCTCCCGCGCAGTTTCGCGACCATGGAAGGCTTCGGCATCCACACGTTCCGCCTGGTCAACGCCGCCGGCAAGTCGCGCTTCGTCAAGTTCCACTGGAAACCGATTAAGGGCGTGCAATCCCTCTGCTGGGACGAATCGCAGAAGATCATGGGCAAGGATGCCGACTTCCAGCGCCGCGACCTCTGGGAATCGATCGAGCGCGGCGACTTCCCCGAGTGGGAGCTCGGCCTGCAGATCGTCGAGGAAAAGGACGAGTTCAAGTTCGACTTCGACCTCCTCGACCCGACTAAGATCATCCCCGAGGAACTCGTCCCCGTCCGCCGCGTCGGCCGCCTCATCCTCAACCGCAACCCTGACAACTTCTTCGCCGAGACCGAGCAGGCCGCCTTCCATCCCGGCCACGTCGTCCCCGGCGTCGACTTCTCCAATGATCCGCTCCTCCAGGGCCGCCTCTTCTCCTACATCGACACCCAGATCAAACGCGTCGGCCCCAATTTCGCCCAGCTCCCGATCAACCGGCCGACCTGCCCCTTCTCCAACAACCAGCGCGACGCCGAGAGCCAGCAGATCGTCCACAAGGGCCGCGTCGCCTACTTCCCCAACTCCCTCGCCACCGGCTGCCCCATGCACTCCCCCGACGCCGTCGCCGCCTTCTCCAGCGTCGCCGAAAAAATGGACGGCAATAAGGTCCGCCAGCGCAGCCCCAGCTTCGCCGACCATTTCAGCCAGGCGACGCTCTTCTGGAACTCGATGGCCGACTGGGAAAAGGACCACATCGTCAACGCCTTCAGCTTCGAGCTCAACATGGTCGAGACCCAGGCGATCCGCGAACGCTTCCTCAGCGAGCTCCTCGCCAACGTCGCCGACGAACTCGCACAGCGCGTCGGCAAGAACATCGGCATCAAGCCCGCCCGCCGCAACCCCAAGGGCATCACGCCCGAAGCCAGCGCCCCCATCCCCAAAACCCAGGGCCGAAAATCCGTGACGGCCTCCGCCGCCCTCAGCATGGACAAGCCCGCCCCCGGCATCAAGGGCAAGAAGGTCGCGATCCTCGTCGCCGACGGCGTAGACGGGAAACAGGTCGCCGCCCTGCAAGCCGCGCTCGCCGCCGAAGGTGCGCTCGACGAGGTCATCGCCCGCTTCCCCGGCACGGTCAAAACCGACGCCGGCAAGGATCTCCCCGTCGACCGCCCCGCCCCCAACGCCGCCTCGGTCCTGTTCGACGCAGTCTTCATCCCCGGCGGCGCTGCCAGCGCCGCGACCCTCGCGCAGTCCACGCTCGCCGTGCAATTCGTCGCCGAAACCTTCATGCACGGAAAAGCCATCGGCGCTATCGCCGAAGGGATCGACCTGCTCAACAAGGCCCGCATCGACCTCCCCCCTGACGCCGGCCACGTCACCTCCGACCAAGGCGTCGTCACCGCCCCCGCCTCCCGTGACGCCGGCGCCTTCGCCAAAGCCTTCATCCAAGCCATGACCCAGCGCCACTACGACCGCGAGACCGAAAAACTCCCCGCCTGACCGCTCGCGGGCAGGACGCTCTTTCTCCCTCTCCCGGTACGCCGGGAGAGGGTCGGGGTGAGGGCCGAGCGCGGTACGCCACCTCCTTCAACTCGCGCGACTGACCCCGCATGTAACCGCCGCGCGAGACAACCCCTCGCCACGTGCTTCTCGCTTGCCCCCGCACTCCCGCCCAAGTTAAACTTCCCCGGCAGAATTCTCGCAAACGGGAGTCAAACGATGGTCCACGGCATCCTCCGGAGACACGCTCTTTTATTCGCAGCCGCGCTCGCCACCGCCGCCATCCCCGCCCTCGCCCAGACCCCGCCACGCCCCGCCGTCGGCGCAACTTCCGCCAAGCCCGCCACCCAACCCGCCGCCCCCGGCTGGGAAGAGATCGACCAGCGCCTCGTCTTCCTCACCGTCCAACTCTCCACCATCGAATCCAGCATCGACGCCACCGACAAGGCCCTCAAGCTCAATGGCTACCAGAAGATCGCCAAGGAAGCCGCCGCCGCGCAGGCCGAAAAGAACAATGAGCTCATGGACCGCAAAGGCGGCGGCCCCGTCCCTTGGCAGGATTTCTACGGCAAGACCGCCGAGAAATTCTTCTACCACCCCAAGGACGCGAGCACGATCAACATCAACCCCCGCCCGATCGCGCAGCGCCCGCCGCAGTTTGACTACATCTACCGCGCCAACGAGGACAACCGCGCCAAGGCCGACGCCGACGCCGCACGCATCGGCAACAAGATCGATGACCTCCTCGCCTACCGCAAACAACTCGAAACCGAGCAGACCGCCCTCTGGTGCAAGATCGCCTTCCGCGGTGGCTCCAGCATGGAACTCTCCGCCCGGCCGCTCTACCGCCTCGACCTCACCGGCCTCGCCAACGACGACGCCGGCAAACAATCCCTCGAAGCCGCCAAGGCCGCCGTCGCCTTCATGCGCGCCATCGACGCCGAGCTCACCCTCGTCCAGAAAGGCCTCGACGATCAGAAGGCCACCCTCGAGCACCTCGCCGCCACCACCACCGCCGCCCGCGCCGAGCTCCAAAGCAAGCTCCTCCAACTCCCCACCCTCACCGCCGCGCTCGCCAACCCACGCGATCCCATCGGCCAATTCACCCGCCTCGCCAAGCGCCTTGAAGACTCCGCCCAGAACCTCGCCGACGCTTTCCGTCTAGCCGCCGACGCCGACACCCAGGGCGACCTCGCCGGCAAGCGCAGCTACCGCGGCCAACTCCAGCAGACCGCCTTCGACTACGCCTCCACCGTCGTCGCCGCCGACCAGGCCCTCAACGCCGCCGCTGCCGCCTGGAAGATCACCCCCTCGCTCACCAAGCCGACCGACGCCCCCGCCAAGGTCATCGCCGCCGGCGACGCCGAAACCATCCCCGGCCGCCTCGAAGCCGCCAAGGTCGCCCACGAGAAGGAGATCACCGCCGCCCGCCGCCTGCTCGTTGCCGCCATCGACGCCCGCCTCAACGCCGCAGCCGATGCCGGTGACCTCGCCGGCGTCCAATCCCTGCAAGCCGCCAAGATCAAGGCCGCCCACGACGGCTCCGTCGCCGAAACCATCACCGACCCCGCCGTCCAATCCGCCAAGAAGACGATGGATCAGTCGATCACCGCCGCCCACGCCCGCCTCGTCACCGCCTACCGCGAAGCGATCAGCGGCTACACCAAAAATCGCAAGATCAGCGAGGCCCTCGCCGTCCAGGAAGAACTCAACACCACCGGCCTCGCCGCCGCTGCCGCCGCCGACTCCACGGACACGACCGCCTCCGCCTCGACAAACCCCTCCACCACCGGCGGCCCCATCGTCTCGAGCGACGGAACCTTCCCCCCGCCCACCATTCCCAGCGGCAAGCTCGAAGTCGAACTCGCCGCCCCCGCCGACGAAATCCGCGTCGGCGGCGCAGGCCGCTACATCGTCCTCCACCTTAAAAAACTCCGCCAGCTCGCCATCTTCGACGTCAGCCAGGCCAAGGTCATCAAGTACCTCCCGATGCCCTCCAGCGACATCTGCTTCGCTGTCGGCCTCAAAAAACTCTACGTCGGCGTCAAAGACCTCAAGCGCATCCAGCGCTGGGACCTCGCCAAGCTCGAGCTCGAACTCACCGTCGCCGCCCCCGAAGGCGGCATCGGCCAGATCGCGATCGGCGCCGCCTCCCTCGGCCCCGTGGTCATGATCGGCGACAACTCCAAAAAATTCTGGCTCGTCAACGCCACCACCCTCAAGGCCGAGCCCTACCCCTCCAAAAACTGGGGCAACGAAGGCGGAGCCTGGGGCCCCGTTCACATCCACGTCTCCTTCGACGGCTCCACCGTCATCGCCTGCGGTGGCGGCTGGGCCGGTATCGAGCTCTCCACCCTCAGCGGCAACAAGGTCACCAACGTCACGACCGGCGGCTACGTCAACGGCGACGCCCAGGTCTCCGGCAACGGCGCGCTGGTCTTCCCCGACGGCGGCGAGATGATCCGCAGCGACCTCAAATCCAAAGTCTCCGGCATCGACGGCAAGCCCTTCCCCGCCGACGACCCCGCCTTCTCCCTCGCCTTCCACAAGGACAAGGAGAGGGACAAGAAAAAACAGAAGCCCGCGCTGGTCCTCTACAGCAACGCCGACCCCCGCCCGCTAGTCACCCTCCGCGATCTCCCCGAGCTCGCCCAGGATTCCAAGATGCCCATCTGGCAGCGCGTCCACCTCATCACCGCCGGCAAAGTCCTCGTCACATTAGGCGAAGGCGGCGACCACCTCATCTGCCGCCCCTTCGACCTCGCCAAGGAACTCGAAGCCGAAGGCATCGACTACCTCTTCGTAGAATCCGCCCCCCTCTGCCACGCCCAGCGTGGAACCAACTACCGCTACAAGATGAACATCCGCTCCAAGAAAGGCAGCATAAAAACCGAGCTCCAATCCGGCCCCAAAGGCATGACCGTCAACAAGGACGGCGTAATCAACTGGCCCGTCCCCGCCCGCCCCACCGAAGACCACGCCACGGTCATCATCCAAATCTCCGACGCCTCAGGCCAAACCGTCTTCCACAGCTACAGCATCGATCTCGGCGAAGTAACCACCCGCCGCTGACGCCGATAGCGCGCGCCCTGTCATCCTGAGCGCAGCGAAGGACCTTGCACGGAACGTCATCGCCAGATGGCATTACCGGTCCACGCAGCTCCTCCAGAACTATCCCCCGCGCCGCCTCGTTCGCTTTTTTGCGACGACCCGGCATGCGAATACCACCAGCGTCTCACCCCTTCGTCTTCCCCGCAGCGATCATCTTATCCAGAAACATCACAAACGCCGGATCGAACTCGCGCTTCGTCCGCCCCCACTCCGCCAGGAAATTCTCCCGCCCCAACCACGACCGGACGTACGCCTCCCACCCCACCCACTGCTCGCGCTTGAAGGCGTCGCTCGGATCGCGGTACATCAGGTACGACCGCTCCATCACCGACAGCAGGATCGCGAACATCATCGACTCCCCGCGCAGCTCCGCCGCCGTCGCCGGCCGCGTCCGTGCCAGAGGCGTATCGAACGTGTCCAGTTCCGGGTGCGCCAGACACAGCTTCACATAGTCGATGTACTTGTCGTCCAACGCGTTAAAGGCCTCGGTCACCCGCATTTCCCGCGCCCGCGCCGCCTCGCGCGCGTTGGCGTCGCGCTCCTTCGCCTGCCCCTGCACGAACAGCGCTACCGCGATCGTCACGCTGATCAGCGTACAGAGTGGAACCAGACGCTCGAACGGACTGAACACGCGCTCCAGCGCTCCCAGCGGCAACTCCCCCATCCGCCGCTCCCCCGCAACAACAAACTCCCGCCGCCACCGCTCCACCTCCACGACCGATACGCCCAGCGCCTCAGCCACCTCTTCCGCGCTCTCCCCGCCCAACACGCGCATCGCCCCCTCCGCCTTCAACCGCCCCGAAACCGCGCGGCCGCCACCCGCGCCATCCCGCAATTCAGAAGTTCCTTCGCTCATGGGCCGACATGATACGAATCGTCCATGAACCACGCGTTATAAATTCACAAAACGTTTCACAGCGCAACGCAAGCTGGCGCACGTGATCAAATCTTCTGCTGCTCCTCCCTTACCGCCGCCCCCGCCACCCCCGCCACGTGCAGCTCATCCCGCATCCGCTTCATGTGGGACGGATTCTCTTCATCCTCGTCGCCGTCGTACCCTTGCAATTGCGCCGCCGCGATCTCCCGGTAATGCCCCGCCTCCCGCATCAGTTCCTCGTGCGTCCCCACCTGCGTCACCCGCCCTCCTTCGAGCACCACGACCAAGTCCGCTTTCTTCACGCTGCTAATCCGATGCGCGATCAGGAACGTCGTGCGGTCCCGCATCACGTGCCGCATGCCGCGCCGGATCATCTCTTCCGTCTCCGGGTCGATCGCCGCCGTCGCATCGTCCAGCACCAGGATGCGCGGGTCACTCAATATCGCCCGCGCGATCGCCAGCCGCTGCTTCTGCCCCCCCGACAAACTCGCCCCGCGCTCCGCCAGCACGGTGTCGTATCCTTTGGGCAACTCCGCCACGAACTCGTGCGCCTGCGCCAATCGCACCGCCGCCTCCACCGCCCCGCCCACGATGTGCGGCTTGCCGTAGGCGACGTTCGCCTCCACCGTGTCCGAAAACAGGTGCGTCTCCTGAAAGACGAACGCCACCTGCGCCCGCAGCATGTCCAGCGGCAACGCGCGGATATCGCTCCCATCCACGATGATCCGCCCCTGCTGTGGGTCGTAAAACCGCGCGATCAGACTCACCAGCGTCGTCTTCCCCGAGCCGGTCGGCCCCACGATCGCCACCACCTTCCCCCCCGGCACGTCAAAGGTGATATCCCGCAGCACCGGCTTGGCGGGGTCGTAACCAAACGTCACATTCTCAAACCGCACCGCCCCCGGCCCCGCCGGGAGGGCAGAGAGAGGAGACAAGGGAGACTCTCCCGCCCGCGTCGCCGTCGTGCCCGGCGCGTCCAGCACCTCGTACAACCGCCGCGACGAGACGATCGCGTTCTGATACTGCTCGCTGATCACCGCCACCTGCTGCAGCCGCTGCAAAATCGCCCCCATCGCCGTCCCCAGCACCAGGAACGCCCCGACTTCCATCTTGTAACCCAACAGCCGATACCCCGTGATGATGAAGATCCCCGCCAGCAGGTAGAGCGCCAGATGCGACACGGTGGCAATCGTCCGAATCACCGGCGTAAAAGCGGCATACAGTCGAATCCTTGCCCGCACCTTGCCAAAGAACGTGTCGCACGCCGCATTGTACTTCTCGATCTCCTGCTCTTTCTTCGCAAACGCCTTCACCACGTGCACGCCCGCGATGTTCTCCGTCAGGATGCTGACGTTGCGATCCTCAGCCTCCATCACCGCCTTCCCCGCCGGCTGCACCCGCTTGCCGAACCGCAGGATGTACCACGTCCAGAACGGCAGCGGCATCGCCGCCACCAGCGCCAGCCACGGGTTGAGCGTGAAGATCAGGATGATGTACCCCCCCACGATCAGCACGATCTCAAGAGTCACCAGCAGCGCCGTCTGAATAAACGAGCGCACGTTCTGCAGGTCCGTCAGCGCCCGGTTGATGAGCTGCCCCGTCGAAACCCGGTCGTGGAACGAGAAGCCGACATGCTGGATCTTGTCGTAAACCGCCTCACGAATGTAGTAGACCATCGTCATGCTCAGCCGCATGTTCGCAGTCTCGCGGAAGTACCGCAGCACGGTGTTGACGACGACCAGCCCCGTCAGGATCAGCATCACCCCGCGCAGCTTGGCCGCGTCGGTGTCCGCCCCCGATATCCACTGCCAGAATCCCTGCCGCGTCGCCGGGTCCTTGAAGTGAATCACCTTGATCAGGTCCACCGCCTGTCCCATCTGCCGCGTGATCAGGATGTCGATCGTGATCCAGATGACCAGCAGCGAACACGCCACCACCGCCAGCGACTTCACCGGCCGCAGGAACGAGAACATCCACCGCATCAACTCAAAGTTGGTCTTCTCCGCCACCGACTTGACCGGGTCCGATACTCCCGGCGGCTGCCCGTTTCCCGCCCCCTCGGCGCGCACCCCACCCGTTGCCCCGTTCCCCCCGCCAGAGGCGGACGGCGACGGTAACTTGGGCGCAGACGAAGAAGGCGGCGGCGACTGAGTGCTGGACACGGCGTTAATCTTCGCGAAAGCTCCTAACCCTAACCTCACCCCCAATCACGTCAACCCAACGAAACTGGCTTTCACCCCCAATACGCCACCCCACCCCTGGAACTGACACGTCGTAAGCCAAAGGTGGGGCGGACATTCTTGTCTGCCATGGACGGGTGAGTGGGGCCATTCCTGGCCCCCAAAGGCGTCCATCCTTCGGTTTTACCGATACGCCTCCAATATCCGCTCGATCACCGCGCTCGTGCTCCGCCCATCCACCAGCGGTGCCAGCGCCACGCTCCCGCCGCACCCCTCAACAAAATCCCAGCCCACCACCTGCTCCTTCGCGTAATCCGCCCCCTTCACCAGCACGTCCGGCTTGATCTCGTGGATCAAATCGATCGGCGTGTCCTGCTCGAAACGGATCAGGTAATCGATGCTCTCTAACTCCTCCAAAACCGCCACCCGATCCTGCTCGTTGATGATCGGCCGCTTGTTCCCCTTCAGTCGCCGGATGCAACTATCCGTATTCACCGCCACCACCAGCAGGTCTCCCTGCTGCTTGGCGAACTGAAAATACTTCACGTGCCCCAGGTGAATTAAATCAAAGCACCCGTTGGTAAAGACGATCCGCTTCCCCGCCGCCCGATGCCGCGCCAATTCCGGTAAGAGCTGCTGCATCGTCCGCTGTTTCCCCAGATGCTGCCGCGCTTCGAGCAGCAGCTCTTCGATGATCTCCTGCCGCGTCACCGGCACCGATCCGAATCGCTCGACCTCCAGCCCGCCCGCGATGTTCCCCAAGCTCGCCGCTTCCACCCAGCTCGCCCCGCTCGCCCGCGCCGCCGCCACCATCGCCAAAACCATGTCCCCCGCGCCCGAGACGTCGTACACCGTCCGCTCCCGCGTCGTCAGCCACCGCCGCTCCCCCTCGCGCGTCGCCAGGTAGCTGCCGCGCTTGTCCAGCGTCAGCAGCGCCGCCTCCAGGTCCAGCGTCTCCAGCAGATGCGAAGCCGCCGCCGCGAACTCCGCCTCGTTCGTCACCTTCATCCCCGTCGCCAGCGTTGTCTCCGTCGCGTTAGGCGTAATGACCGTCGCCCCCGCATATTTCGAATAATCCTTGATCGCCGCCGGGTCCACAAACACCGGCACCCCCGCCGCACGCGCTAACTCGATTACACGCTGACACACCGCCGGCGGCAACAACCCTTTGTTGTAATCTTCCAAACAGAGCGCATCGGCCCCGATCAGCGCCTTCTCCACCGCCGATAAAACCCGCTCCGCTACATCCCCATCGATCGGTGACCCATCTTCATAATCCACCCGCATCATCTGCTGCGGATGCCGATGCTGCGCTAAACCCACCAGCCGCACCTTGCTGGTCGAAGGCCGCCCCGCAACCGCCACGATCCCCGATAAATCACACGACCATTCCCCCAGCATCCCCCGAACCTGCGCCCCCGCGTCATCTGCGCCAAGGATCGACACCACCCGCACCGAGGCCCCAAGAGTCGCCAGGTCCGCCGCCACCCGCCCCGCCCCGCCAAGCCGCGCATCTTCCTTCCGATATTGCAGCACCGGCACCGGCGCGTCGGGGCTAAGCCGCTCGGCGTCGCCGTACAGATACTTGTCCAGCATCAGGTCGCCGATCAATACCACGTTGCGCCCGGGCAATCGCTCCACCAACTCGATCAGATGCGTCGGCATAGACCCGACATTGTAACGATTTATCGGCAACAATCGTGTTCAACGGTGCGCCACCCGTGCTAGAGTGACGATATAATGCGTGAGATGTCGGCCAGCGCCCAACAGACCACGACCTTCACCGTCCCCACGGGCGTGACCGTCTCCGACCCCGTCCCCGATTCCGCCAATCCCGATCCGCGCGTCATCGAAACTCAACCCGCCGCTGCGCCGCCAACCCCCATTGCGACCGCCGCCGCCGTCCATCCTGCCTGGCGGCACGCGATCGTCGGCTTCATCCTCATCATCCTCGCCACCGCCCTGGGTTGCGCAATCCCCCGGTTCCATCTCAAGGCTGGCCTCGGCGAAATCGCTCTGGTGTTGCTCGCGATCGCCACCCTGATCGTCGGCGCCGCCCTCGTCACGGGCTGCTTCGTCCGCAACATGATCCGCAACCTCTAACCCTTCACTTCAGAGAGGTGATCTCATGCGTCCACGCTGTCTGATCGTCCTCCTCGTCCTCCCGTTCCTGGCCGCGCTCGGCTGCAGCCACACGTCGGCACCCCGTGCCGCTACCGCGACACCGCCCGTCGATAACCGCTTCGACGCCGGCAACCCGGTCATCGTCCGCATCGCCGGCCGCACCAAGACCCTCACGATCGCCTCCACCCCCCGCGGCCCCGTCTACTCCGTCGCCGGCCCCGACGGCCAAACCCTCCTCAGCCAGGGCACGCTCGACGACCTCCGCCGCCAGTACCCCGACCTCTACCGCCACGTCCGCTCGGCCGTCGTCTCCACCGGCGATGTTGCGTCGCCCCCCGCCGAAGACGAAGATTCGCTCGACTATCTGCTGATCGGATCGTCCCGGTAGCAACTACTACTCCGCAATTCGATAAATTCGAAAGGCAATCAATGTCCCTTCGCCATACCCTGCTCGTCCTCATCCTCCTCTCAACAACCCCCTCGATCACCCGCGCCGCCGACGCGCCGCCCAACCTCCCCTTCACGCGCCAGCAAGACATCGTCTACGGCCGAAAGTTCGGCACCGCCCTCACCCTCGACGTCTTCACCCCTACCGCGCCGCCCAACGGAGCAGCGGTCATCGTCGTCATCAGCGGCGGCTGGTACTCCTCCCACGACAGCATCGACGGCGCTAGCCGCCTCTTCATCGCCCCACTCGCCGCACGCGGTTACACCTGCTTCGCCGTCGTCCACGGCAGCCAACCGCGGTTCACCATCCCCGAGATCCTCATCGACATGAACCGCGCCGTCCGCTTCGTCCGCTTCCACGCCGCCGATTACCACATCGACAAAAACCGCTTCGGCATCACCGGCGGCTCCGCCGGCGGGCACCTCTCCCTCATGCAAGGCCTCGCCGGCGACCTGGGCGACCCCGCCGCCAAAGACCCGATCGATAAAGAATCCAGCCGCATCCAGGCCATCGCCTGCTTCTACCCGCCGACCGACTTCCTCAACTACGGCAAGGAAGGCGAAAACGCCATCGGCCGCGGCACCCTCGCCGCCTACAAGGCCCCCTTTGCGTTCAACGATCTCGACAAGACCACCAAGACCTTCATCCCCATCACCGACGAAAACCGAATCCTCGACATCGGCCGAAAGATATCGCCCATCACCCACGTCAGCGCCGACGACCCGCCCACGCTGATCATCCACGGCGACGCCGACAAGCTCGTCCCCATCCAGCAATCCCAAACCCTCGTCAAGAAGCTCATCGAAGCCGGCGTGGAAGCCAAGCTGATCCCCAAACCCAACGCCCAACACGGCTGGCCGAATCAAAACCAAGACATACCCGCCATCGCCGACTGGTTCGATGCGCATCTGAAAGCCCCCGCCGCCGCAAACGCCAAATGAGTCGCGGCCAGCCAGCATGAACTTTTCATTGCCGCCAATGACCCGCGCTCGTAGTATTCTCCCATGGCCCGCCTCACCCTCGACCTTCCCGACGACCTCCGGTCCAAACTACAAGTACGCGCCGACGAAACCGGCCACGGCTCTATCGAGGAACATATTGCCGCCCTCATTCGCGCTGACGTCGGCCAGTCAAACCTCGCGAACGAAGATCACGGCGCTCCGGAGCATCTGACCATCCGATCCCGGGAGAACCTCGAAGCCAAGCTGGTCGAAGGCCTGCAAAGTCCAGCCGCTGAGATGACCCCCGCCGACTGGGATGACATGCGCCGCCGCTTCCTAGATCGCCACTCCGGTTCCGGGTCCCGCTGATGCCGCGCCTGATCGTTCACGATCGTGCCAAGGCCGACCTCGACGATATCGCCGATTACATCGCCAGGGATAGCATCGATGCCGCCCTGCGGTTCTACCAGGCCGCCCGCGAGGCCTTCGAACGACTCGCCGACTTCCCCGGCGCTGGCGGACGCCACCCCACCGGCAACCCCGCCTTCGACAACCTGCGCATCTGGCCGATCACCGGCTTCCGCAACTACCTGGTTTGTTACTTCCCCATGACGGACGGCGCAGAAATCCTGCGCGTGGTTCACGGTGCCCGCGACATCGACCGAGTTTTCAAATGAAAAAACGAAAAGGACGGGACCTTCCGCAAAAGCTCCCGTCCCTTCCGTTTCACCATCAACATTCACGACCCAACGCGCCCCAGATTATCCTCCAACTTATCGAACGACCCCGTCCACCCCTGCGTCATCCCAGCTCGAGCCCCGCTGAACACCTCAAGCTCCGCGCGCGTCGTCTTGCCGTGCGCCTCGCACCTCACGGTCACGCGCGTCTGCCCCGGCCCTTCTTTTGCAAGCGTGACGGTCACCAACATCGTCTCAGGCCACGTCGGCGCCATGGGGTGCCGCGAGATGTTCTCATGCTCATCGCAAAACTGCTGGGCATAGACGATCTGGTCCGGCCGCCTGATCTCCTGGTACGCCATCCGCGCATACATCGTGAATTTCTCATTCGTCATCGCAAAAAACCCGCTGCCACCCTCGCGGATATCCGCCCGGATAAACCGCATCGTGAACCCCGTCGGCGGAAGCCACTGCACCAGGTGATTCGGCTCCGTCCACATCTCAAATATCGTTTCGATCGGCGCATCAAACGTCCGATTGATGACGAACATCTCCTTATCCGACGACTGCTTCTCCAGGTACTCTGCCAGCCGATCCCACGTCGCGTTGCCGCCCGCCTTCTTGATGAACCGCCGCGTCTCCTCCGCCGCCTCCGGCGTCGGCAGCGCCATGCTCATCTCCATCCGCGTCCGCCCCTTCACCTCACTGAACTGCACGGTCACCCGAAACATCGCCGGCCGATCCGCGCTCGCCCCATGGTCATAAACCAGCCGCGAATGCTCCTCCACCTCCAGGTACTTCGCCGTATTCGGATAGTCCGTCCCGTCCGGCCCGTGCATCGTGTAAACCCAGCTCCCGCCCGCCCGCAGATCCTTACTGTGCGTCGTCAACGTAAACCCGCGCGGCCCCCACCACAGCGCCGCCTGCTCAGGATCGACCCAAGCCTCCCAAACCGCCTTCACCGGCGCATCGTAAATTCGCGTGATCCTGATCTCGTTAGACGTATTTTTTGCTGCCATGGCCAACTCGTCCTTTCTGTTTTTTCTTGACTGCCCCTGAGATAACCCGCTTTTCTTTGCGTTCTTTGCGTCTTTGCGGCTGTATTTTTTTGAGCTCCAAGCCCTTGAGATACTCATCCAGACGATCGAAGCTCTCTTCCCAGAACCGCTTGTAATGCCCGATCCAATCCGCCGCGTTCTTCAGCGGCGCAGCCTGTAACCGGCATGGCCGCCACTGAGCATTACGCGTCCGCTCGATCAAGCCCGCCCGCTCCAGCACCTTCAAATGCTTGGAAATCCCCGGCAAGCTGATCTCAAACGGCGCCGCCAACTCGTTCACCGACCGCTCCCCCTCCGACAAACGAACCAAAATCGCCCGTCGAGTCGGATCGGCCAGCGCCGCAAACACCAGGCTGAGCGAATCAGATTCCGTCTTCATTTAACCAATCAGTTAATTAACCGATTGATAAAATACAATGGCGAACGCGATGTGTCAAAACAAAAATGGGAATGACTTCTCGATATCCGAAAATGCGAAAAGGGACGGGAGCTTTCGCGAAAGCTCCCGTCCCTTTCATCAACTCGCCGCCGCGCGGCGCGAGCGGGCACTTCATTTCTTCCCAAACATCGCTGCCTGCCGCTTCTTCATCTCTTCCTCGCTCACATCTTCCACGTGCGTCGCAAACCACCACTGGTTCCCGCTCGGGTCCGTCACCCCCGCCATCCGGTCCCCGTAAAACTCATCCCGCGGTGCGTTGATCGAGCCGGCCCCCGCAGCCATGGCCCGCTCGTACATCTCATCCACGTTCGGCACGTACACGTAAAACCCCGACGGCCGCGCGGGCCACTGCGGCGGACGCGCGTCCGCCAGCATCAACATCGAATCACCCACCCGCAACGACGCATGCATCACCAACCCGTCCGGCGTCTTCGACAAATGCGCGATCTCAGCCCCCACCGCCCGCTGCAGAAAATCGATCAGCCGCCCCACCCCCTCCACCATCACGTAAGGCGTAATCATGTGAAACCCCGCCGGAACCGGTTCAACGCCCATGCTTGCTCCCAATAAAAAAAGGCCATCCCCCCCGCCCCCCATTTTCACCCCTTCACGCCAAAGTGAAAGGACGGCAGAGCGTACTTCCCGAAAAACCTCCCCTCCCCTTCAATTGCATTCTTTGCGCTCTTTGCGACTTTGCGGCCCTCTTCGATTCCATCATCACTCCGCCCCCTTCACCAACTCCTTAAACATCTCATTCACCTTCTTCAACTTAGGCACCGCCCACTGCAGCACATACGAATGATCCGGGTGATGCCGCACAAAATCCTGGTGATACCCCTCCGCCGGGTAAAACGCCTTCAGCGGCTCCAGCGCCGTCACGATCGGCTTCTCAAACGCCTTTGCCTCCTCAAGCTGCTTGATGTACGCCCCAGCCACGCGCCGCTCCTCATCGTTCGCATAAAAAATCGCCGTCCGATACTGCCGCCCCGCATCCGGCCCCTGCCGATCCAGCGTCGTCGGATCGAAGATCGTAAAGAACACCCGCAGCAGCGTCCCATAGCTGATCTTCGACGGATCATAAGTAATCCGCACCGACTCCGCATGATCCGTCCGCCCCGAGGAAACCAGCTCATACGTCGCCGTCTCCGCCGTCCCCCCCGCATACCCGGACGTCACATCCGTCACCCCCGCAAGCCGCTCGAACACCGCCTCCACGCACCAGAAACACCCGCCCGCCAAAACCAGCGTCCGAGACTCCTCCTTCCCCGCCGGCAAATCCACCGCCGCCTTGGGCAACTCATGCCCCGCCCGCGCAGGCGTCCCACAAGACAACCCCACCACCCCTGCCAATACGACAACCAAAATGCTACGCCACATCGAAACCCGCATAACAATACTCCTCTTTAGTCTTCTTTGCGCTCTTTGCGCCTTAGCGGCCGCCTTCGCACCCGCTACTTCTTCTCAAACTTCATCGCCCCCGAGTTCATGCAATACCGCAACCCCGTAGGCTTAGGCCCGTCATCAAACACGTGCCCCAGATGCCCGCCACACTGCGCACAAACCACCTCGTCCCGCTCCATCCCAAGAGTATCGTCCTTCGCCACCACCACATGATTCGCCGCGATCGGCGCCCAAAAGCTAGGCCACCCCGTCCCCGATTCAAACTTCTGCGCCGAACTGTACAACTCCAGCCCACACCCCGCGCAAACGTAAATCCCCCGCTCATGATTCCCGTTATAAGCGTTCGCAAACGGCGTCTCCGTCCCCTTCTCTCGCAAAATGTGAAACTGTTCCGCCGTCAAAAGCTTCTTCCACTCCGCGTCGCTCTTGACCACCTTCCCCACCGGCTGAGTCGAAGCCGCCGGCATCGGCGCACTCCCCGGCTTGTTAGAAGCCGCCCCTCGATCGCCACGCTCGCACCCCAGCAGGAACAACCCCAAAACCGACACCGTCGAAATAAAAACCTTCATGCCAACCATACCGTTCTCCGCCCCGGATTATTCCCCCATCAAACCCACCACGACCGCGCGAATAAACTCGCCCGCCAGAGCATTAAAGATCATACTCGCATGAGAATCCTAACCCCAATCGTTTTACTGACCTTCTCCACCATCGCTTGTGCCGCCGATAAACCCAAGCCCGTGCCCACCACGCAACCCAACGCCGTCGCTGTCATCGAGCTCTTCACCTCCGAGGGTTGCTCAAGCTGTCCCCCCGCCGACGCGCTCCTCGCTGAAATTCTCCGCGACGCCCGCGCGAAGAATCAACCGATCTACCCCCTCGCCTTCCACGTCGATTACTGGGACCGCCTCGGCTGGCGCGACCCCTACTCCAACCCCGCCCATTCCGCCCGCCAGCGCGCCTACAGCCAATCCTTCCACCGCGACAGCATCTACACCCCGCAGATGATCATCAACGGCGTCACCGAATTCGTAGGCTCCGACCGCACCCGCGCCACCCAAGAGCTCGCCAAAGCCCTGGAGCAACCCGCCAAAGTCACCGTGAAGCTAACCGTTGCCCCCGGCAAAAAACCCAACGCGCTCACCGTCACCTACGATCTCAACCCGCTCCCCAAAAGCGCACAGCTTCACATCGCCCTCGTCGAGCGAAACCTCCAAACCAAAGTCCTCCGAGGCGAAAACGCCGCCCGCACCCTCTCCCACGACAACGTCGTCCGTGCCTTCGAATCGATCCCTCTCGAAAAATCCCAGGGCCAGCTCGACGTCACCCTCCCTCTGGATCTCAAGCGCCAAAACGCTTCAATTATCGGCTACGTCCAGAACCAAACCATGCACACCCTCGGGGCAACCGGCAGAGACCTCGCGCCGGAATAAACACCACGGTGCCCCCGGTCGGGTATATTCTCAACACCCGCCCATGCCCACCCGCCCCACCAAAAAGCGCCTCACCCTCCTCACGCTTCTCGTGTTTATCGCCGCTGCGGGAATCTACTTCGCCCTCCGCCCCCACAACCCCTTCAACTCCCTCTACGCCCAACCTCGAATTGATTGGAAAGACCGCGCCATCACCCTCATCCAAAAGCGCGCCGCCGACCCCGCCTGGATCGCCGACCAGACCGCCCACCTCCACGCCCGCACCGCCACCCGCCCCTGGGCTAACTGGATCGGCGATGAAATCCTCCTCATGAAAAATGGCGACTGGATCATCTGCCAGAACATCTGCCACAAACAAGACTCCCGCATCCAGGACCTCTTCATAGGCTTGGGTTCTGACGGCCGCTGGTACTACTCCACCTTCCACTTCTGCGTCCACAAAGTCGTGCTCTTCAATGAAGGCACCCAACCAGACTCCCTCCTCCAGTTCGCCGACGGCTACTCCCTCCGCCCCTTCGACGGCCACTCCAACGACGCCCTCCAATCCACCTGGACCCCCGGCCTACCCTACGGCGTAGACTATTTCAAAGCCGCCCAAAAACCCTGACCCAAGGTTTCACTTAACCACGCCGGGGCAGAGCCTTGGGAGTTCCAACGACCAAGCGCCGCCCCGGATTCCCGCCCCGATTCGGTGAATGGGAACGGTTCGCGGACGTCGGGTAACTCCGACCAGCACCGCGCTTCCTCGCCGCGCATGTCGTCCGCCCCCTCGCCCAAGGCAATCCCCGCGCCCGAACACGCTCCGCCATCCACGCGACACGGTTCGGACAAAGAAAGCGCAGCCGACCTCGCGTCCAGTACCGCCCCCGCGCCCCTCGTGCAGCGCGCAGAGTCCCCCCCCAATTCCCTCCCGCAGTGGGCTGTAGCCGGTACTCCGGCGTAAAGCAGCCCACGGAGGTCCGTCTCTTACCCAATGGAACTTCCTATAAATTAAAACTTCCTCTCTTAAGCGAAGACACAAAAACCAGCCATTTTCCTCGCATTTCCAGCCCATCTCTGATACAATCCCTCCGTCAGAAAAGGGGACGAAATCATGGGGCCTCACACTAATCCGCCGCACCACGACCCGACCCGCAAGTCACCGAAAACGCGCCACAAAAACCAACGCCGCGCCACATCCCCGCACGCGCGCCGGCGCGAATCGAAGCCATTTTCCCCGCCCAGCCCCCCAAAAAATGTCCCAAATGTCCCAATTTCATCGATTCATTTTCGCGCGCCGGCGCATCTATGAGCAATCCGTTGTCAAGCGAGCGAACGTTTTTATGAAACGGGCTGTTCCAAGCATCTATCCGGCATCATCCCGCGGGACGTGCCATTTAATAA
>JAQGHM010000309.1 GCA_028291615.1 Phycisphaerales bacterium
ACATCTCCCTCGACATTGAGCGGATCGTGGGGGGGAGCGGGAATGACTTCATCACCGGTTCGGACGCGGACAATTCGCTGGACGGGCGGGCGGGGAATGACACGATCTTCGGCGGGTTGGGGAACGACTCGATCGACGGGAGCGGGGGGAACGATTCGCTGGCGGGGGAATCGGGGAACGACGTGCTGACGGGCGGGTCGGGGCAGGACTCGATGACGGGGGGCGGCGGGGATGATTCGTTCATCTCCAACGATGGGGAGGCGGACACGCTGGACGGCGGGAACGGGAATGACACGGCGGTGGCTGATCAACCGGGGGACTCGTTCACTAGCATCGAGTCGGGGATCAATGTTCCCGCGCCGGAGATCACGGTGACGGTGGGGAGCACGACGCTGACGGATAATTTTTCGACGGTGGATTTCGGGACGGTCGGGCAGGGGCAGACGGGGTCGACGCGGACGTTCACCGTGCGTAATGATGGCGACGATGTGTTGTCGGTGGGGGCGGTGACGGTGCCGGCGGGGTTCACGATCATCGATCCGCTGGTGGGGCCGATCGCGGCGGGTAGCTCGGAGTCGTTTACGGTGCAGGTGGATACGTCGGTGGCGGGGGCGAAGAGCGGGACGATCTCGTTTGCGAACAGCGACGCGGATGAGAACCCGTTCAACATCGCGGTGACGGCGACGGTCAATCCCGCGCCGCCGCAGATACCGGACATCAGCGTGAAGCTGGGCGGGGCGGACATTGCGGATAACACGACCGCGGCGGTTGATTTTGGATCGGTGAATCAGAATGCGGCGGGGCCGACGCGGACGTTTACGGTGTTTAATGACGGCACGGGGCCGCTGACGATCGGGTCGCTTAGCGTGCCAGCGGGGTTTACGGTGATCGATCCTCTCGTGGGGCCGATCGCTGCGGGGGGCTCGGAGTCGTTCACGGTGCGGCTGGACACGGGGACGGCGGGCGTGAAGGCGGGGGACGTGGTGATCACGAGTAATGATCCGGACGAGGATCCGTTTAATTTTGCGATCTCGGGGACGGTGGTGGCGGTGGTGCTGCCGTCGCCGGATATCAGCGTGACGATGGCACGGCCGGCGGGGCCGGTGGATAATGGGAACACGACGATCGAATTCGGGAACAAGGTGGTTGGTTCGCGCGGGGCGACGCGCACATTTCGCGTTGCCAATGTGGGTAATGCGGCGCTGGACCTGGGGGCGGTGAGCGTGCCGGCGGGGTTCACTCTCGTGGACCCGCTGGTGACGAGCATTCCGGTGGGCGGGATCGCGACGTTTACGGTGCGACTCGACACGGTGAGTCCGGGGACGAAGAACGGGTTCGTCTCGATTCCGAGCAACGATCCGGACGAGAATCCGTTCACGTTCCGGGTGGTGGGGAGCATCGGCGTCGAGAACAAGCCGCTGCCTGAGATTACGATTAATGCAATGCAGCGCGGGCAGCTTCGCGGGGTGGATGATGGGGCATCGGCGTTTTCGTTTGGGGTGGTGGCGCCGAATTCTAAATTTGTCCGGTCGGCCCGGACGTTCCGCGTCGCCAATGACGGCGACGCTACGCTGACGTTTGGGAAGATGTCGGTTCCGGCTGGATTTGTCGTGCTGGACGGGCTACCGGCGAGCCTGGAGCCGGGGCAGACGGATACGCTGGTGATCGCGGTGGACAGCACGTCGAAGGCCGGGAACAAGGCGGGGCAGATCTCGTTTGCGACGAATGACACGAATGAGAACCCGTTCAGCTTCTCGCTGAGCGCCACGGTGGGGACGGTTGCGCCGACGGGCGGGAAGCCGGAGATTTCGGTCTTCACGACCAGCGGGCAAGCGATCGTGGATGGCTCGACGAGCGCGATAAGCTTCGGGTCGGTGCAGCGTGACGGGAAGACGCCGACGCGGACGTTTCGGGTGCGGAACGACGGGAGCGGGACGTTGACGGTGGGATCGGTGTCGGTGCCGTCCGGCTTCATCGTGATGGATCCGCTGGTGGGGCCGATCGCGGCGGGGGCGAGCGAGTCGTTCACGATCGGACTGAGCACGGGATCGGCGGGGAATCGCTCGGGGCAGGTGACGTTTTCGACCAACGATGCGAACGAGAGCCCATTCAACTTCGGCATCAGCGGCGCGGTGAGCGCGCCGCCGGCTTCTGGCCCGGCGGTGACGGCGGCGCTTTCGGGCGGGACGCTTACCGTCAACGGCACGTCGGGGCTGGACACGATCGCGCTGACATCATCGGGTGGCGGGGTGAGCGTTATCGGCAACGGGACGGCCGTGTCGGGATCGCCATTTAACGGGGTGCGGCGGATCGTCGTTCATGGCTTTGACGGGGACGACCGCATTGATGGATCGGGCGTGTCGATTCCGCTCTCGCTCTTCGGCGGGAATGGGAACGATGCGCTGATCGGCGGGTTTGGCGTGGACGACCTTCACGGCGAGGGGGGGAACGACACGCTGACGGCGACCGATGGCGTGGCGGACGCGGTCATTGATGGCGGGGCGGGGACGGATACGATACGGAAGGACCGCGTGGATCCGTCATCGGGGACGTGACTCACGTTAGCGGTCTTCGTCTCCGTTGGAACTTCCAGGATGAGAACATGAAAAAAACGGGCGCGAGCCAAAGTGAGTCGGCATCGGAGCTGATCTCGAAAAGAATTGCGGAACTCGGGGACTGGCGCGGGGAAACGCTCAGCAGAATGCGCAAGCTGATCAAGGAAGCGGACCCGGACGTCGTCGAAGAGTGGAAGTGGATGGGCACGCCGGTCTGGTCGCACGACGGCATCATCTGCACTGGGGAATCCTACAAGAACGTCGTGAAGCTGACCTTTGCCAAGGGGGCGTCGCTGAAGGATCCGGCGCGTCTCTTCAACTCGAGCCTCGAGGGAAACGTACGCCGGGCGATCGACATCCGCGAAGGGGAGAAGGTGGACGCGGGGGCGTTTAAGGCGCTCGTGAAGGCTGCGGTGGCCCAGAATGGCCGGCCAAAGGCTGGCGCGAAGGCCAAGCCTGGTTCGAGTGGGGCCAAGCCGACCAAGCGAAAAGGGGAGAAGGTCGTCCTGCTCTCGGGCGGCAACCCGCAGATTGCGAAGGCGGACGGCGACGCGCCGGTGCAGGCGTATATCGCCGCGATGCCGGGGTGGAAGCGCGAGCTCGGGAAGCGCCTCGACGCGCTGATCGTGCGGAACGTGCCCGACGTGCGCAAGGCGGTGAAGTGGAATACGCCGTTCTACGGCGTCGGTGAGGAGGAGGGTGGGGGCCAGGGCTTTTTTCTCGGCTTTCATTGCTTGACGAAGTACGTCAAGGTGGCCTTCTTCCGCGGCACGTTGCTGCGACCGGTGCCGCCGGGCTCGAGCAAGGTCAAGGAGACGCGCTACCTCGACATCCGCGAAGGGGACGAGCTTGACGAGGCGCAGATGGCGACGTGGGTGAAGCAGGCGGCGGCGTTGCCGGGCTGGGTGCCGTAGTTGAACGTTTTGGTCCGGGCCAATTGAATTGGATTGGTCAAGCGTGCCCTCTGGACACGGCTCGCGAGCGAGCCGGCTAAACGGGGTGTTCGACGACTGGGCTTCCTGGCAACTCGTGCGGGAATGGGGCTGGGCGGCTATGATCGGTCAGTCTGATGCCGCCGGCCGTTGATGGGAATTCTCAACTGAGTTTGGACGCACTGGAGACCGCCGTGCGTGGGGCGGACCCGTGCGCGTTTCTGGTTCCAGCGTGGCTGTTGCAGAAGTTGATTGCGAGCGAGCGCGGGCCGGCGGTGAACGTGTTCTCGCTGCCGCGGGTGCAGGCGCACGTGATCGATCGCGGTCGGTTGATGGAGATCGTACAGCGGGAGGAGCTTCCGCTGGAGGCCGCCCCGCCGTCGTGCGCGACGATCGTGCTGCTGGCGCGGCCGGAGACGGATCTGTTAGCGACGGTTTCGGGGTCGGAACTGTTGTTGCGATATTGGCGACTGCTTTTTCATGCTCGGGTGAAGGGGGAGATATCGGCGACGCTTGCCGCGGCGCCATTGCCGCGTGCGGCGGTGCAGGGGCGGATCGAGCGTTTGGGTCGGCCGGCGTTCAACGAGGCGCGGTTTGTGTTGCAGCGTGAGCGGTACGTTTCTACGACGGCGGATGATGGCGAGACGTATGCAGAGTTCGCGGCGTTTTACCTGGAGTTCACGCGGTTTGCGCCCGAGTTGGTGGCGTGGTTTTTTCCCGCGATCAGTGATCCGGTGGCGGTTCTTGAACTGCTGGCGGCGGACGTCGATGCCGATGCAATCTTGAAGTCAACACGTCCGGCGGGCGCGGCGGAACCGCGTCACGAAGCGGCGGCGGTGAATCCGTCGCCGCCGGTGACGGGGAAGCCGAAGCGGCGGCAGTCGCGCGACGCTGGCCGGCGCGAGGGGCTGCTGGCGAAGGCGGTGGCTGCCGATGCGGTTGGGAACGACGTTCGGGGGGCGCTGCTGCGGATGCGGGTCTATCGCGCCTCGGGTGTTGCGGGGCCGGCGAGGGACAATCTGTCGGCGGTTTATGCCGATGCGCTGAAGGATTTGGATCAGCTCACGGCGCGGTTGAAGGTAGCGCTGCAGTTGGATGATTCGCTGGCGCGGCAATGGCGGGCGTGGCTGGTCGCGCTGCTGGAGAACGCGGCGAACGGCTGGTGGAACGCGGAAGGGCGGTTGCTTTACGATTTGCAGAAGGTGTGCGTTTATCACGAGCGCGAGATTTACTCGGTCAACGTGATGGACTACGTGATCGATCTGGGGCGGCGGCCGCTGCGACGTCCGCAGCCGGGGCAGCGGTTGGTGCTGACGCTGAAGTCGCTTCGGTCGGCGCTGCGGCGGACGGCGCGGGCGCGGATTTCGCCGCGCGGGAGATCGGAGCTGCGGCGGTTGCTGCGCGCGGCTATCGAGGATGCCGAGACGCGGGTGCGTGCGTTTCTCTGTCCTGGTGTCGCCTCGGCACTGAAGGACGGCGGCCTTCACCCAGCCACCGCGACCGAGACTGTGGCCCATGCAAAACTGACGGAAGAACTGCTTGATGAGATCGTGGATAACGGCTACCTGACGTTTCCGGCGTTGCGCGATGCGGTGTCGCGGAACCAGATGAAACTGAACGATCTTTCGAGCCGCGCCGACTACACCCGCGGCGACCAACTGCTGCAGATCGATCGAAAGCTGGAGGATAACCTCGACTACGTTTACCGACGCGGTGAGATCTACCTTCGGTCGTTTCACCGCCTTTCGTCGCTCTTTTTCGCGACGCGAGTGGGGCGCTTCCTGACCCGATTTTTGATCCTGCCGTTCGGCGGCGCGTTCCTGGTGCTGGAGTTTCTCGACCACAGCGTGGGGCTGCTGCTGCACAAGTTCATGTATCCGCCGGAATTTGATCCGGTTACCGGGGAAGCTATTCATCACGCGATCTTTAATCGCTGGTGGCTGCTAGTCCTGTTTGGGCTGTTTCTCTTTGGATTGATCCATGCGCCGTCATTTCGGCGGGCGATTGCAAATGGCCTGAGGCGGTTCTTTCACGGGCTGCGAGTGGTTTTTTACGAGGCGCCGCGGTGGTTGCTCACCCAGCCGGTGGTGCAGGCGGTGCTGAACAGCCAGTTTGCTCGCCTCTTCTTTCGATACATTTTTAAGCCGCTCGCCTTTGCCGCGTTTGTCTACGTCTTTCTGCCCAGCACGGTGAGTGATTCGAAGAAGATGCTGACGCTGGGCGCGGTGTTTCTCGTCGTGAATATCCTGCTGAACTCGGCCGCCGGGCGGGCGCTGGAGCAGGCGGTTTTGCACACGCTGCGCACCACATTGGCGCGGTTTACGTGGGAAGTGATGGTGACGATCGTGCGGGGGGTGGTGCAGATATTTCAGGGGCTGCTCGAAGCGGTGGACCGGCTGCTTTACGCGGTGGACGAGTTGCTACGCTTTCGCGCGGGGCAGAAGCGATCGACGGTTGTCGTCAAGGCGGCCCTGGGTTTCTTCTGGTTCTACGTCGCTTACATCACGCGCTTTGTGATCAATCTGCTGATCGAGCCGCAGATCAATCCGATCAAGCATTTTCCGGTAGTGACGGTATCGCACAAGATGATTTTGCCGACGACGCCGTACATCGCGGAGGCGCTGCGGCGGGTTGGCATCGAGTCTTCCCGCGCCTGGGCCGCCGCCGGCATCATCACCCTCTGCACGCCCGGCGTTTTCGGTTTCCTGGCGTGGGAGTTCAAAGAGAACTGGAAGCTTTACCGGGCGAATCGCTCAAAGAATCTTAAGGCGGTTCGCGTGGGCAGCCATGGTGAGGCGCTGGCGACTTTTCTGCGTCCGGGGCTGCACTCGGGCACCGTGCCGAAGATCTTCCACAAGCTGCGCAAGGTGCAGCTTCGATCGGATGCGCCGCTGGCGGCGACGAATAAGCACCTCGATGCCGCCCATCACGTCGAGGCGGCGCTGGTCGCGTTCTTCACGCGCGAGTTTCTTGCCCAACTCAACCGGCATCCGCTGTTCAGGCAGACGCCGGTTTCCCTCGGGCACGTTCATCTTGCCACCACGCTGATTCGGGTGGAGTTCAACCTGGGGAGTGGGGAAACAGGACTTACGACGCCGATGGTTTTGGCGTTCGAACAGCGCGCGGCGTGGATTCTCGGCCGGATTGAGCAGCCGGGGTGGATTACCGATCTGGCCGAGCCGCAATCGCGGCAGCTCGCGGCTGCGCTGCTTGGCTTGTACAAGCTCTCGGGCGTTGACTTGATCCATGAGCAGGTTGAATCGCTTCTGCCTGAAGGCGCGCGGTTCGACTTTCGCAGGAACGATTTGATCGTCTGGCCTGCTGCGGATTTTGCCGTTGAAGTTACTTATGATCTGACGACGACGGATGGACCGTTGGTGCCGCACCACGTGACGGGGACGCCGGATGTACGCCTTCCGGCGCTTGATATCGCACAGGTGCTCTTTCGGCAGGTTGCGGTGCCTCGCAGCGCGTGGATTGAGCTTTGGGAATCCGACGCGGCCGATGTTTCGTTGCCAGCGATTCAGATCCTGCCGCGACTGCAGGGTGGGTTTTCGGGTCCACGTCACCATCGCGCGGGGCCGGTTTCGGTGACGCTTCATCCTTGAGCGAGAATTTTCGCGAACCTTTCGTGCCGGCGGTAGACTTCAGTGATAACACTCACCCCGGGAGGACGCTTGGCCAAAGCTTTCGCGCTGTTCGTCTGTGCGACCCTGTTCGCCGGTTGCCGAGCTCGCACGGGGGCCGCGCTGGACCCGGACCGGATCCTGCACATGGCTGGCGAAGAGGCGGGGCAGATCAATGCGCCGAAGGAACGACTCACACGCCAGTTGAACATTGCCAATCGCCAGACCGAAAATGGTCACGCCGCCGATGCGCGCAAGACGCTTGCCGAGGCGCGCAGCACGATCGAGCACGCCGATAAGAACGCGCTGACGGATCACGAGCGGCTGGCGGGTTGGATCAGCTTGAGCGAGCTGGCGAGGAATGCGGATGACAAGCCGTTTGCCAACGGCGCGCTGGATCAGGCGCTGGCGTCGCTCGATAACCTGACGCCGGCGCAGGCGCGGTGCGAGTACGTGTTGGGGGTCGAGCGCGAGGTGAAGATCCTGCGTGGGGATGCGCCGGCGGCGAAGCTGCTGGTGACGGCGTCGGAGTGGGCGATGGAGCTTCCGCAGCAAACGATGCGGCGCTCGGCGTATGTCGCATTCGCCAATGCTTTGTTCCACTGCAACGATTATGAGGCTGCTCGCACGGTGCTGCGGCACGATCCAGATGCGGCGTGGCGCAGCGACTCGCTCACGGCCCTGTCTGATCGGGCGCGCCGGGAGAATCCCGCCCAGGGAAGCTGGCTGAGCCAGCGCGTGACCTTCTATGCCGCCGGCGTCAAAAGCGCTGCCGCCCCCGCCGAAGGGCCGCCATCAAGTTTGCTGGACGCAGCCACGACTTCTGAGCCGTCGTTGCGGGAATCCTTTGGCAAACCGCTTGATTTCAAGAGCAATTATTACCGCGCGCGATGACGCCGTTCAGCCTTCCCACCACTCTTCCGCCACCTGCCATGGCGCGTCCAGGACGAAAAGGCTCATCTCGTCCATCCCATACTGGAACAGCACATTGATGAAGTACCGCCGACCCTCCCAGTCGTAGTCGAAGGAGAACAACTGGCACTTTTCGCGGAATGGGAAATGAGAACGCACGCTCAAGCTCGTTGGGAACTCTTGCAGATTCTGCAATTGCAGCAGCGTGTAGCGCGCTACTGCCAGTGGCATGCCGCGAATGTCGTTCTGCGCATTAGCGCTCAAGATCGCGTGATAGTTCATCCGCGAATTCCCCCAACGTACGAGTCTCACCGCGACGTATCTGCGCGAACGACTCGGCTACGCGGTCGATCGAGAAGCAGACAATGCCCTTGATCTCGCGCCACGCCGCGAAGAAGGCATGTTTGCCCTCGAGTTCGAATCCCCACAGCTCCATTCGGCGGATCAACTGCGACGTCAGCAGGAATGTCCGCTCCAGGCGAACGTAGAGGTCGAACAACCCGCGCGCATCTGTCTCCACATAAGGCGTTCCGCTCTCGATGTCGGATTGCCAGCGTTGGACGTACTGGTTCATGTCTGCCAGCGTTTCGATGACCATGTCGATCAAGGCTTCGATGTCCCGGCAGAGCATCGCGCGGTCGTGCGAATCCTGAAGCTCAAGCTCCTGAGCCGACCGCTCGGATGCTTCCACCTGATTTCGTAAGACTATGCTCATGGTACACGTCGGTCGGTCGACGACACACCCTTCGTCCATCATTGTATATCGGAATTTGAATGGGGATAGTAAAATGGCAACATTTCGGCTGACGGCCGACCCTCGGTATCCTATTCACGCATGCCGCGCCGCTTCCTCATTGCGCTCCCGTTGGTAACACTTCTCTCCCTGGCCGCCGCTTGGCTGCTATGGAAGCCGCTGCTGGGTGAAGAGCCGTTCGGGCCGGTCTATCTCGCGCCGTCACCGAGGAAGCTGAGGGCTGGAGAGGCCCGGCTCTACGCCACGACCGTCCCCGCCCAGGACTTTCCGCGGCTCCCGCTCATCGAAGCCTTCGATCATCTGCGCGATGACAGCGGGGCGGGCATCTTCATCAATTGGCGCGCGCTGTCGGCCGCCGGGATCAACAAGGATACTCCCGTCGCGCTCCGCTGGGGCGCGACTCGTCTGGAACCCGCGGTGCGCAGCGTGCTCGACCAGGCACAGGCCACGCGCGCGGGCGTGCGTCTCGACTTCTGCGAGGACGAAGGGATTCTCACCATTTCGACTCGCGACGACCTGGCCAGAAATGTCGCCACTCGCATCTACGACGTCCGTGATCTCATCAACCCAGATGCGGCCCCGTCCTCCGCGCCCACGATGTTTCCTCCACCGGCCAAGCCCCGCCATTACGTCCACTGGCGCATCGACAACCTCTTCCGCCCGGGGCGCGGCGCGCTAGCGAAAGATCGCATCGCGATGTTCGTCAGCGAAATTGAGCACACGGTGGATCCGACTTCCTGGCGCGACGCCGGCGGCACACGGGGCAGCACCCGCGCGCTTAACGGTCAGTTGATCGTCACGCAAACGGAAGAGAACCTTTCCAGCGTCACCTACTTCCTACGGCGACGCCGCTGGCAAATCGGCGTTGCAACGTTCGCTGCGCGCTCCCTGGTGGTCGTGCTGCTCCCGGCGCTCGCCGTCACCACCATCTGCCTGTTCGTCTTACCCCGGCGCGCCCGCAAGCGCCGGCTGGCGCGGGGGCTTTGCGTGCACTGCGGCTATGACCTCCGCGCAACGCCGGGCCGATGCCCCGAATGTGGGCGATCGGCCGTCGGTTGAGTCATTTCCCGATCGCCCAGATTTCCTTCATCGTTGAAATGTAGATTGTGCCGTTCGCCGCCGCTGCAGTGCCGCTGATCGGGGCGCCTAGGTCCCCCTGCCCGAGCACCTTCAGTTCGCGGCCGGCGGCTAGAATCCAGAAGTCGCCTTTGCGTGTGCCGATGTAGACTTTGCCGTCGGCGACCATCGGGGAGCTCCACATTTCGCCGTTGGTTTTGTGTTGCCAGACTGGCTTGCCGTCGGTTGCGTTGACGCAGTGGACCATTCGCGCCGCGTCGCCTACGTAGATCAGGCCGTCCTTCACGGCGGGCGTGGCCATGCAGTGCGTTGCCATCGGATACGACCATATCTCCGCGGTTTTGGTTACTTCGCCTTCCTTTGAGGGGTCGATGCATTTCAGCCACGACTGGCGCTTGCCCCACCAGAAGTCGCCGCCGGCGGTCACGTAGACGCGGCCGTCGACGAAGACGGGCATGCCCATGATGTTGCTGGGGCTGACCTTGCGGTTGCCGGAATAGGGGTGGATGTCGCCCTTGGGGCCGTCGGGATCGCAATTGAAGGACCAGACCTTTTTTACCTTTCGCACATCGCCGGTGGGGGGCAGATCCTTGAGTGCCTCGAAGGCGTACATCACGCCGTCGCCACCGCCGAAGAAGATGAGGCGGCGGCCGTTCACGTCGCCGACGGCGGGGCTGGACCAGGTGGCGTGGAAGATCTTGTCGCCGATTTTTTCGTTGTCCATTGCGAGGAGGCGGCCGGTCGCCTTTTCCAGCACGATCAGGCTTGGCGCATCGGGCTTGCGGATCTTGCGGTGGGTGTTATCGACGCCGTTGCCGGTATTGAGGTAGAGGAAGGGGCCGTCGATCAGGATGGACGTGTGCGCCGCATCGTGCGGCCAGATGCCGACCTCCTTGACCATGTCGAACGCCCAAAGGATGTCGGCGTCGGTGGGGTTTACCGGCTCTTCGCCGAGCCCCTTGGAGGACATGTGTTTTCCCTCGTCCTTATACGGACCGTCGTTGCCGTTCGACTGGCCGTTCAGGTCGAGGCAGAGCACTTCGCCGCGGTTGCTGACGACGTAGACTTTATCGCCTTCGACGCTGGGGGGGGACTGCCAGCCGGTGTGCGGCCAGTCGTAATAGCGATCGCCTTCCAGTTTTGGGCAGACCAGTTGCCAGGCTAGCGAGCCGTCCTTCTCGTTGAAGGCCATGAGCACGCCGGCGTCGAGGACGTGGGTGGGGTCGCGCGGGGTGTCGTTGTTGGTGCCGATCAGGACCTTGCCGCCCGCGACCACTGGCGACGCGAAGGATTGTGTCCCGAGCGCCGCGTGCCAGCGGATGTTTTTGCCGGAGGTTGGATCGAACGTGGCGACCAGGCCCGTCTCATTTGAAACCATGTTGCGCGAGAGCTTCTCACCCCATTGCGGTTGATCGCCCGCCAGCGCAACTGAGCCGCATACGAAGGATAGAGACGCGATTCGTTTCCACTTTGACTTCAATGCCATGAGGATCATCCCACTCCGCTCTGCTCGTCGTTGAGTCAACTCAGTCTTTGATGTAGATCGATGGATTGCCGCGGCGTTCCGGGTCGTCCTTGAAGGATTGCCAGAGGATATCGACCGAGTCGCTGTACTCATTGCCGTAGGACGGTTTGCATTGCAGGAGTTTCCTGCCGCCGTTCTTGTCGATCAACGTGGCGCTGACGCGATACGCGCCCAGCGGGATCGAGCGGAAGGTGCCGTGGCTGCTGGCGTAGGCGCCGTCCATGTCGAGCGTCATCGGATCGAGGCGCGAGCCGTCGACCAGCGGGCCAAGCGCGGTGAACGTGAACTGCACCTTACTGCCGGGATAGCGCGTGATGAGATTGCCGGCATGGAGGTCGTAATCCGGCCCGTGAATATCGACGACGCCGCCGAAATAGGAGTTGTCCCCCTTGGGATCTTCGCCGGGCTTGAGGCCGTTCATCACCAGGCGGAAATCGCGCACGATGCCGACGTCGGACGCCTGGACGACGCCGACCTTTTTGTCATCAAGCCAGACGAGGTCAACGGGCACGCGAACGCCGCCGTAGGTGACGATGCATTTGCCTTCAATTTTGTACAGCCCGTCGGGGACTTGCTGCTCGTAGTGGCCGTTTTGATCGACCTCCAGACCGTATTGGGTTTTCTCGCCGGCGATCGTGGTGCCCCAGACGGTGACGCGATAGGCGGCGGCGTTGGGGATCGGCTTGCCGTCCAGCATGAGGATGTCGCCCAAGACGGTGTGCGGCTTGCGGCGGGTACCGGCTTCTTTTGCGTACTGCGCCTTGGCCCTTGCGAGGACCTGATCAGGCGATTCCGCCGCAGCGCCGGCGGCCGCGGGCGCGCCTGCCGTTGCGACGGCGCCCAACTGGCGCTGCTTCGCCTCGATCGCCGCCACCTTCTTCAACAGATCCTGTTTCTGCGCTTCGAGCGCCTCGATCTCCCCGTTGGCCGCTAGAGGCGTGCCGGTTGCACTGAACCTTATGCTCTGCAGCATCGCCGCCATGTCCGCCTGGTGCAGGTCGTAAAGCTCTTGCGTCGTCGTGAGGTAATAGATGCCGGCCATCCGGTTCTCCACCTTTGCCGCGATCATGCGGGCAAATACGCGCTCTTCGCCGGCGTTCTGGATCACGAGCGTCCGCGAGACCGCGTCGAAGCCTTGCCGCGTCTTGGTGGCGACGGCATCCGTCGATTCAACGAGTTTGCCGTTGCTGATAACGCCCTTCACCGCCGCCTCGAAGGATGCGGTGAGATCCAATCCCTCCTGCGGCGGCGTCAGCAGAACCAGGATCAGCGCCTGCTGCGTCGCTGTCGAATCGGGGGAGGTCAGGACCAGCCCCGCCTGCCCCGGGCGCTCCGCCGCCTTCCAACCCGCCGGCGGCGTGTACTGGATGATTTCAAACTCTTCGGCGAGGCAGACGCCTGCCGAGAGGAGCATCAGCCCACCCCAAAGCCATGGCCGCAGAAGTGATTTGCCGAATTTCATACCGATTTCATACCCCGCCGCGCGGACATTTGCTATTAAGTTCTGCCCGCCGTGCTTGTCGCCCGTGTCGTATTTTCGTTGCATTCGCCCGCGCACGCCGCTATACCGGGGCGCGTCCGGCGGGAACAAATGGGACTAAGGGTCGTCGGACATTCTTTCCTCTCATCACTCCAGCACGGGAATCCTCATATGACTCTTCAAGCCGAGGCCAAGGGCGTCGCGGAGCAGCGCGTCACGTCGTTTGTCGATCGCGTCCGCGCTATCCGTAAAAGCCTGCATGAAGTTGTGGTCGGGCAGGATGAGACAATCGACCTGCTGCTCACGTGCGCGCGGACCGGCTCGCACGCGCTGCTGGTGGGCGTGCCGGGACTGGCGAAGACGCTGATGGTCAAGGCGCTGGCAGCGTCGTTCCGGTGGAAGTTTTCGCGGGTGCAGTTCACCCCTGACCTGATGCCCAGCGACATTACCGGGTATGAGTTGCTGGGCCGCGACGAGGCGAGCGGCGCGCCGCGCATGACGTTTCGGCCGGGGCCGGTATTCGCCAACCTGGTGCTGGCGGATGAGATCAACCGCGCTGCGCCCAAGACGCAGAGTGCGTTATTGGAGGCGATGGCGGAGCAGCACGTGACGGTGGGTGGGAAGACTTATCCGCTCGAAGAACCGTTCTTGGTTGTTGCGACGCAGAATCCGATCGAGCAGGAAGGCACATATCCACTGCCTGAGGCGCAGCTTGACCGGTTCATGATGGAGATTCACATTGATTATCCGTCGCCACAGCAGGAGGAGGAGATCGTGATGCGCACCAGCGGCGCGAACGTGAAGCTGCCGGAATCGGCGTTTGATCGCGAGGCTTTCCTAGAGTTGCGCGACTTGGTCTGGTCCGTGCCGATCCCGCAGAGTGTGGCGGCGTATGCGGTGCGATTGTGCGGGAGCAGCCGGCCGGGCGACTCGCGCGCGACGAAGTACATCAAGGATTACGTCGAGTGGGGCGCGGGCCCGCGCGGCAGCCAGAACCTGGTGCGAGCGGCCAAGGCGCGTGCGCTGCTGGAAGGTCGGACGGCGCCGACGATCGACGACATCGGCGCGGTCGCACCGTCGGTCCTGCGTCATCGCGTGATGGTCAATCACCGGGCCGTCGGGGATGGCATTAACTCCTCTGCCGTGGTCGCGGAGTTGCTCAAGACTGTCCCGCGCTGATGCCTCGGGCACTGAAGTGCCCGGGCCTCCTGGTGTTCGCGAAGAAGAGGTTCACGGATGTCTCAAACCCTCTCCACGCCCCGCAGCCCGTTCCTCGACCTCAAGGCTTTGTCGGCGCTGGCTCACATGCGCTTCGTCACCCGGCACCAGATCGACGGCGCTTACAGTGGCCGCCACCGCTCGCGGCAACAGGGCGGCGCGGCGGAGTTCGCGGATTATCGCGAGTATGTCGAAGGGGAAGACCTGCGGCGGCTGGACTGGAAAGTGCTGGCGCGGACCGGCCGCGCTTACGTGCGCCTCTTCCAGGACGAGACCAACCTCCTTTGCACCCTGGCCATCGACGCCAGCGGCTCGATGCTTTTTGGCGGACATGCTAACTACTCAAAGCTGCGGCACGTCCAGTGGCTTGCCACCGCATTTTCCCACGTCATCTCGCGCCAGCAGGATCAGGTTGGCCTGGCCGTTCTATCGGACGGCCTGGCTGATCTTCGCCCACCGGGCAGTCGCAGCGCGCACGTCCAGGGCATTCAGCAGGCGATCGAAACGCTGGAGACGAAACCGGCGACCGATCTCGCCACCGGCCTGCGCGATCTTTTCGGCCGCCTCTCGCGCCGCGGCGTGCTGGTTTTGATGAGCGATTTCCTCGTCGAAGATCTGGAGCCGGTTTTCAACTCGCTTCGGTTGTTTCGCCACCGGCACTGGGAGGTCGTCTGCCTGCACATCATTCATCCTGAGGAAGAACGCCTGCCCGAAGGTTTAGCTTATCGGTTTGAGGGATTGGAGAATGATGGGCGGATCGATGCGTCGCCGGGGGAGGTTCGCAAACTTTACGAAGATCGCTTCGCGGCACACTGCGCGACCGTGAGAGAAATGTCGCTGGCGGCGGGGTGTGACTATCGAAGAGTCTCGACCGCAACTCCGTATTTGGAGACGCTCGGCGGATTCTTAGTTGAAAGGGCAGGCTAGCATCATGAAACCGACGCGTCTGCCTGCCCCGTATCACGGGCGTCTCGCCCGTGCCCACTGCGCAGAAGATTTCTCAAAATACGTTTCTCACAACTTACCAAGCATCCAGCACGGGCGGGACGCCCGTGATACGAGTCATCCTCGCTAATTCGCGGATCACCATGTCTTTCCTCCACCCCGCCCTCCTCCTCGCCGGTCTCGCCATCAGCCTTCCTGTGCTGATCCACTGGCTCACCCGCCCCCGCCCGGTTCGTCTTTCGCTCTCCACCGTTCGCTTCGTGATGCAAGCCGTGCAACAACGCCGTGCGCGGCATCGGCTGCGGGATTGGCTGATCCTTCTGCTTCGCACGCTCGCTATCGCGCTGCTCGTCTGGGCTTTCGCGCGACCGCTTTTGGGGCAGAAGCCGCTGGTCTCTGCGGCTGAATTGGGAGATGGGGTTCGCATCGTCGTCCTCGACCAGAGCGCCAGCATGGGCGCGGCCGTCCATGGCGTCACAGCCTTCGAGAAGGGGCGTCCACTCACCGCCGACTTCCTCTCCGCGGGCGGCAACCTCCGCGCAAACCTCATTCTTGCCGGCGCGACGCCCCGCGCCGTCTTTGACGCACCCTCGGCCAACGTCGGCGCACTGCGCGAAGAGCTCGGCCGCGCCAAGCCAGGCCCCGAGCGGCTCAACCTCCAGGCCGCTATCAACCTCGCCGGCGACATGCTCGCCAAATCCGCCCCGGAGCAGCGGCGCGAGCTAGTCATCGTCAGCGACTTTCAGCGCACCAACTGGACGACCGCTGACTTCTCCCCCCTGCCCAAGGACACGAAGATCGAGCTGAAATCCGTGGGCGATTCGGACCGCGCCAACGTCGGCATCCTCCGCGTCAGCGCTCCCGGCCGCGCGGAGCAAGGCCGTGAATTGCGCGTCGAGGTCGAGGTCGGCAACTATTCCACGACGGCGCGCGACATTCAGGTCGAGCTCACGATCGGCAAGGGGACGTACCGCGTCGCCGGCCTCTGCCCGCCCGGCCTCTCGACCGCGATCTCCACGACCTTCACCCCGACCGAGCCGGGTTGGCAGACGGGGCAGGCCAAGCTTCTCAATGTCGAAGACTCGCTTAAGGCCGACGACGTTCGGCCCTTCGCGCTCGACGTCCGGCCGAGTCCGACTTACCTCCTCGTCACGCGCGAAAGCGCCAAGCCCCAGGCCACCTCAAGTCATTTCACCGAGCGCGCCCTCGCCCCCGTTGTCGCGCGCGACGGCAAGCCCGCCATTCGCGTCGTGCGCGTTCAGCCGTCTTCGCTTGATCGCGACGCCGCCGCGGGGGGCGACCTGATCGTGCTCGATCATCCGGGCAAACTTTCGCAGCCTGCGATCAACCTGCTCGCCGGGTTGATGCGTCGCGGGCGGCCTGTCCTCTACGTCGCGGCCGAAAGCGCCGACGCGACCAATTTGAAGATGCTCGCCGAGGCCGCCGGCGCGGAGATGAAACTCCCCGTCGAGTTCCTGCCGCCCGCCGCGGGCCAGACGCGGCGAGGGCTTTTCCTGACCGAGATGCGCAAGGAGGAAGTGCCGTTTTCGATCTTCGGCGATTCTCTTTCCGCTGCGCTAGGGACGCTGCGTTTTGCGGGCGGGCTCGCCTCGCGCCGCGCCGACCGCGGGCTCGCCGATGATGTGCTGGCGAGCTTCAGCGATCGCTCCGCCGCGCTCGTCGTCACCAGTTGCGGCGCGGGATCGCTTGGCATCATCAACGCCGATCTTGCCGCCTCGAGCATCCCCGCGTCCGGCGCGTTCGTGCCACTCTTAAGCGAATTGGTCAGTCGATTGATGGGGACGCGCGCCGATCAGACCGCCGTCAACAGCGGCGAGGCGATGGCGGTTTACCTGCCCGCTGAAGCGGGGGCAGCCGCGGGCCTCTCACTCGAGCCCGTCGAAAACGCCGGGCAACTTAATGACGAAAACGCGTTTGTCACCTGGCGCTGGAACATCGCGGGGCCGCCGGGCGTCTATCAGGTCAAGCGCGGCAATGCCACGCTCTTTGCCGTCGCGACCGGTGTCTCGAAAGATGAAAGCGACCTGCGCACGATCGACGCCTCGGTTATCCAGCGTCTCGCGGGCGGGCGGGAAGTCCACTTCGACGCTGCCGGCGCGGGCGGTGGTGAAGACCAGAAAGACCGCGCCTGGACCTGGGCGCTGATCGCCTGCACGACGTGCATGCTTTTGGAGATTGGAGTGTTGAAAGCGTTTAGAACCTGAACCAATTGACGATTGACGCTTGATGATTGACTCCCCCCATGTCCCTCCCCACCTTCGAACCTCTGATCGCGTCTTCGCTTTGGCTGGCTCTCGCCGCCGCCGCCGCCGCGCTGCTGGTCTGGTACGCCTCGCGCCGTCCCGGCCCCATCCCGCGCGGCCGCTGGTTCGGCACGATCGCGATGATGGTCGCCGCGCTCTTCATCGTCCTGGTCGTCCTGCTTAATCCCACCTGGGTCGAGCCGGTCGCGCCGCCCGCGGGTAAGCCGCTCCTCACCATCCTCGTCGACGCCACCGCCAGCATGAACACCCCCGACGGCCCCACCGGCGCGCCGCGCTACCAGGGCGCCACCGACGCTGCCGCCCGCGCCGTGGATTCGCTCGGCAAGCGCTTCGACATCCGCGTCAAATCGTTCTCTGATGCGATCACCGCAACCGACGCCACGTCGCTTCGCTTCAAGCCCGCCACCGGCATGTCCACCGACCTCGCCGGTGCACTTGCCGGCGGCTTCGAACCCGACCGCCCCGCCGGGCAGGCCATCCTCCTGCTTAGCGACGGCATCCACAACGCGGGGGGCGGCAACACCCGCGTCCTCGATGCCGTCCGTGTCGCCAAGGCGCTGGGGGCGCCCGTCTACACCAAGACGTTCGGCGGCCAGCAATCGATCATGGACATCGCCGTCGAAATCCGCTCGCCGCAAGACCTTTCGTTCGTCAAGCAGAAGGTCCCGCTCACGGTCCGCATCAAACCGACGGGCGTCGGCACGACGAAGACCGACGTCGTGCTCCTGCGGGATCAGAAGGAAGTCGGCCGCCGAACCGTCGAACTCACGCCGGCCGGGCCCAGCGATGTGCACTTCATGATTTCGCAGGACAAGCCCGGCCTTTATCCTTACGAGGTCAAGGCGATGCCGCTGCCGGGTGAAGTGTCGCAGGCTAACAATTCGGCTTCGTACTTACTGCGTGTTGTGGATGAACCGATCCGAGTGCTGGTGCTTGAAGGGAAACCGTACTGGGATTCGAAATTCCTTACCCGCACGCTTGCCGCCGATCCCGCCGTGGCGCTCGATCTGATCGTGAAGCTGACCGACAGTCGCTTCATCCGCAGAACGCTGAGCAAGGCCGCAGAGTCGTCCACCGCGCCGCCGCAACCCAAGGCTGATGACAATGCCACGGCCTCGCGCACTGAGACCTGGAAGATCCTCACGAGCGCCTCCGAACTCCTCAACAGCCCGGACCGCCTGAAGGGGTATCAGATCGTCGTCCTCGGCCGCGACGCCGAAGTCTTTCTCACTGACACCGCCGTCGCCAACCTGCAGAACTGGGTCTCGCAGGAAGGGGGCTCGCTCGTCTGCTACCGCGGTGCGCCAACCGCGCAGGCCAATGCGAATCTTGCCAAGCTGCTGCCGGTCAAGTGGACGCCCGCGCGCGAGGCGCGCCTGCGGGTCAAACTCACCGACCAGGGGAAGGACCTCCAATGGGTCGGCGGCGCGAGCGGCGGCGGCACCGGCATCGACGCCATTCTCGCCAAGCTCCCCATGCTCGCCTCCGCCTCGCAGGTCGATTCGAGCAAAGCGCTGGCCGTCGTTCTCGCCACCGCCGTCGGGCCCGGCGGCGTCGGGGGTGGCGGCAACGAGATGCCCGCCATCGTCTACCAGCCCTACGGTTCCGGCCGCGTCGTCTGCCTCGAAGGCGCGGGGATGTGGCGCTGGGCGTTCCTCCCGCCGGCCTCGCAGCAGCAGGACCAGGAAGAAGTCTACGGCAACCTCTGGCACAGCCTCCTCCGATGGCTCATCTCCGGTGCTAACCTGCTGCCGGGGCAGAAGATGACGCTGCGCACCGACAAGGTCAGCTTCAACACCACCGAAAGCGCCACCGTCACTCTGATGACCCGCGAAGAAGGCGCAGCCAATGCGCTGCCGCAGATCGAGCTTTTCCCCGAAGGCGCGGATAAGGCAGCGCAGACCGTCAAACCCGTCCCCGCCGGCGACGAGCCGGGCACCTTCCGCGTCGCCTTCGGCAAGCTTCCCGAAGGGCGCTACCAGGCCCGAATCGCCGGCGCGCCCGCCGAAGACGCCGGCGCGAAAACTGTGTTCGACGTCAAACTGCTGGGCGAAGAGCAACTCAACCTCGCCGCCCGGCCCGACCTCATGAAGCGCATCGCCGAAGACAGCGGCGGCACGACCATCGAAGGCGACGACCTCGCGTCAATCGAAAAACAATTCGACCAGCACATGGAAAAAACCCGCCCGGCTGCGATCCGCCGCACCAGCGCGTGGGACCGGGCGTGGGTGCTCTTCGCGGTGCTGGCGCTCTGGGGAATCACCTGGGCGCTGCGGCGGAGTGGGGGGCTGGTGTGAAGTCGCCTCGCCGCCTGTTCTTTAATTGCACTTTCTTACTGCCCTTTTGTTATGATTAAACCCCGGCACGAACCGAATCCCAATCACCTGAACCTGGCGAGATGTCATGGAAACTGCGCCGCAGAAACCGGGGTATCGAATCAGCCTGTTTGCCGCCATCGGAGGCATGCTGATCACGTTTCTTTTGGGTATGTACGTCGGCGTTCATCCGATGTGGATCCCGGTGAAGGCTTCATCAACGGTGGACGACGTTGCCCCAGCAAGGCGACCCATGCCTGCGACCGAACCGGACCGCACCGCACCGCTAACGCAGCCAGCCACAACCGGCAGCAAGTGATCCAATCGATCTGCCGTGCTGGCGATGGTAGTCGTCGCGCGCACCATGATCCCCCAACGCAAAGGGATTTGTCATGACCCCGCAACTTACCCAGGGACTTGCCGCCCTTCGTCGCCGATTGCTTGCGATCGGCCTTGTCGCCGGAACCGGCTGGGGGATCGCCGTCGCCGTCGCCGCGCTGGTCGCGTGGATGTGGCTTGACCTGGTGCTCGACTTCACCGGCCCCGTCCGTGCCGCGGCCTCATGGCTCAGCCTGCTTTGCGGCCTTGCCCTGCTCGCCCGCGCCGCATTTATCACGCTGGGCCGCGGCACCGCCCGCGCGTTGGCCCAGCGCCTCGACGCCGTCGCCGGCTCGCGCGGGCAGATACTCGCTGGCGTCGATCTCTCGCAGCAGCAACATGCCGGCGCGGTCAGCGCTGGTCTCGCCGCCATCGCCGTCGAACGCGCCGGCGTGCTCGCCCACAGAATCGCTCCCGCGCAGGCCGCGCCCGCGCGCGACCTTCGCTGGCCCATCACCGGCGCGGGCGCGATCCTCGCCGCCGTCGGCTTAGTCGCGCTGCTCGCCCCGCGCCTCGCTGGCACCCAGTGGGCGCGCTTCACCGATCCATTTGGCGATCACCCCCCCTTCTCGCGCGTCACGCTCAACGTCGAGCCGGGCGACGTCCGCATCGTCTACGGCCAGGGCTTCGACATCCGCGTCAGCGCTGACGGCGGCCCGCTCGACAAGGCCGAGGTCGTCCTGCTTGCCGATGGCTCTGGTAATGCTGATGACGTCCTCCCCATGTTCGGCGAAGGGCAGAACAAGTGGCGCGCGACGGTGGCGGGCGTCACGGCTGCGACGAAGTATTACGTCCGCGCCCCCGGCTCGCGCAGCCGCAAGTACAACGTGGAACTGATCACCGTTCCCAAACTGGAAGGCGTGCGCGTCCGCATCACCCCGCCCGCGTATACCAATCGGCCGCCTTACGACGGCGTCGTGCCGCAAGGCGGCTTCGCCGGACTCGCCGGAACGAAGATCGAGCTTTTCGCCAAAAGCAACCGCCCGCTCTCAGGGGGCACGGTCGAATTTGAGGGCGGCCCCACGATCGCCATGACCGGCGCGGGCAACGAAGCCACCGCGGCATTCAAACTCGAGAAGGCCGGCAAATTGACACTGCATGTCACCGATACGGCCGGGCAACCGTCGACCGACTCCTTCTCAGCGCCGCTGACGTTGCTTCAGGACGAGCGGCCGTTCGTCCGCCTTGCTCAGCCACTCCCCAACTCCTTCGCCACGCCTTCCACGAACTTGCCGATCGAGATCATCGCCGAGGACGACTATGGCCTCTCTCGCGTTGAGATCTTTCGCAGCCTGAACGATTCGCGGGCACTGCCGATGGCGCTGGCCATTCCGACGCCCGCCCCCACCCGATATCCGGCTGGTATCCAGTTGCCGCTCAAGAAGTTCGGCCTCAAGCCCGGCGACGAGATCAAGGTTTACGCCCGCGTCGAAGACAACGACCCGGCTGGCGCCAAAGGCTCCGAGAGCAACATCGCAACAGTCAAGATCATCTCAGAATCCGACTACAAGCGCATGGTGATCGCCCGCGAGGGAATGGAAGTGCTCCAATCCAAATACGCCCAGGCCCAGCGCCGCATGGAAGCGATGGCGGAGGAGATCCAAAAGCTCAAGGAGGAAATCGCCAAGAAAGAGGAAGTCGATCCAGAAACGTTGAAAAAACTCCAAGAACTGTCAGAGAAGCTCGAACAAGAAGCCGCCGAAGTCCAAAAGACCGCCGATGAAGACCTGCCGTTTGATATTGACAAGAAGCTGAAGACCGAACTCGATCAAGTCGCGAAGAAGCTGGAGGAAGCCGCGAAAGAAGCCGCCCAGCTTGCCAAGAATAAGGGGCAGGGAATTCCGAAGATCACGGGGGCGCTGGACGAACTTGCGAAGAAGCTTGGGGCGGGTCAGCAGCAGTTCAAGGAAGAAGCGATGGAGCCGCTCGAGCACCTCGCGAAGATCTTCCCGCTCATCGAGGACGAAGCGCGGTTTCTCCTCGTCCATGAGCAACAGAAAGAGCTGGCTGAGCGTCTGGCGTCGCTGAAAGACAAGGAGCACGTCGATGATCCGAAGGCGAAGGCGCGGATGCGGGACATGGAGGAGGAGCAACGTAAGTTGCGGGACGAGTTACGAAACATTCTGGACGATATCGAGCAGCATCTGATCGAACTGCCAGATGACGAGAAGTTGCAGAAGATGAAGGATACCGCGGCGGATTTCGCCAAGGCGGTACGGGAGAGCGCAGCCAACGACCGGATGCAGGACGCCGAGCAGGGGTTGGCGGATTTCAACGGCACGAAGGGGCATGCTAATGCGAAGGAAGCCGAGGAGATCCTCGATAGCTTCATCAGCAAATGCCGCGGGATGGGAGATGGGGCGGGGCAGTGCCTGGTATTTAATCCGAAGCTCGCGGGCGGTATGGGCAATACGGTGGAGCAACTGCTGGACGCCGAAGGACTCTCTACCGGTCGCGGCGGCGCGGGGGGCAGCGGGGGTGGTTACATGTCCAAGCGATCAACTCTCCGAAACGTCGGCATTTACGGCGACCTCGCCCGGCTTGCCAAAGCGTCCAAATCCGGTGGCGGGAAATCAGAGAAAGGCGTCTCGACCGACGGTCGCGGCGGCCTCGACGACAAGGGGAATCCGCTGGGCGTGGACGCATCCGCCAAGGGTCGAACCGCCGGCGAAGCGGATGCCACCGTGCCCGTACAGTACAAGCGACGTGTCGGCGATTACTTCCGAAGAGTGGCCGACGAGATAGGCGACAAATAACAGGAGCCGTTATGAAAGGGATCGTTCTCTCGTTGTTGGTGGTGGTGTCGCTATCCGGTTTGCTGAAGGGCGATACGAAGCCAGCGCCAGTGAAACCGGCGGAGGCGCCTGCGGAATCCAAGCAGGCGGGGGGCGAAGCGGAAGGGATCGTGCAGGTGGCGAACCTGGTTTACGCGGGGACGAAATCGAGCAAGTGCTTCGCGGATCATTTTCTGATCCAGGCGGAGAAGGCATCGTCGATTTCGACCAGCCGGCGGTTTCATGCGGTGAAGCTTTCGTCGGACGAGCTGTTCGAGTTTCCGCTGGTGATCATGACCGGCGAAGGGGCGTTTCAGTTGCTGGATTCGGAACGGCAAAACCTGCGGAAGTACGTGGAGCGCGGCGGTTTCCTGCTCGGGTCGGCGGGGTGCTCGTCGCCGGAGTGGGACAAGTCGTTTCGATCGGAGATGGCGCAGGTCTTCGGTGATCATCCGCTGGCGGCGCTGACGATGGATCATCCGGTGTTTCACACGGTGTATGACATCAACGAGATCAACGGCAGCCACGGCAAGGTGCGGCCTCTGGAGGGGATCAGCATCGGCGGGCGATTGGGCGTGCTTTATTCGGTGGACGGATTGAATGACACGTCGCACACGCAGGGGTGCTGCTGCTGCGGGGGGAATGAGATTACCAATTGCATTCAGGTGAACGTGAACATCCTGGCGTATGCGCTGACGTACTAACAAATGGGAGTGAGGTCGATTTGGGCGGACGGCGCGAAATAGTGTCGGTCGTGGGGTTGGCGATCGTCATGTTCGTTGTCGGTTGCGATCGTTCGCAGGGGAGCACGAAGAAGAAGCTCGCGGTGGTGGTGTCGGGCGATACGGCGGGCTGGCTGATGCCGTGCGGATGCACGTCGAACCAGTCGGGCGGATTGTTACGGCGCGCGACGTATCTCGCGGACGCGCGAAAAGGTGAGGATGTGATTTACCTGGACGCCGGCGGCGCGCCGGGCGGGGTTTCGCCGTACCACCGGGAGAAGTTCGAAGCGATTTTGGCGGGAGAGCGAATGATGTCGGTGGCGGCGCACAACCTGGGCAAGGCGGAGTTGGCGCTGGGGGCGGAGGCACTGCGGGATTTGGCGCGGCGGAGCAACGTGCCGTTTATTTCGGCGAATGCGACGGATGCGGACGGAAAGGCGATCGCGCCGGCATCAATCGACGTGAACGCGGGCGGGCGGCGGATGGTGGTGGTCGGTGTGCTCTCGCCGCGGTTTGCCTCGGCGGGCATTAAGATTTCGGAACCGCGGCAGGCGGTGCTGGCGGCATTGGGGAACGGGGCGAAGAAGGACGGGCGGACCGTGATCGTGCTGGCGTATCTGCCTGAGGACGAACTGAACGCGCTGGCGGCGTCGCTTCCGGAGGCGGATGCGGTGATCGGCGGGCCGACGGGGCAGGCGGTTTCGCCGCGGGCGGTGGGGCCCGTGGTGGTGGGGGCGGCGACGAACAAGGGAAAGTTTCTGGTGCGACTGGATGTGCCGGCGGCGGCCGGGACTTGGGGCGGTAGCGTGGTCGAACTAGGGCCGACTTTTGCGGATGCGGCGGACCAGCGACAGAACGTGACGACGTACCTGGATCGGCTGGCGAAGCGGGATTTTTCGGCGGCGGAGTCGGGCTTGGTGGATGTGTTGGCGGCGGGGACGCCGGCGGATTACCGCGTTGCGGGGAGCGCGTCGTGCGCAGCTTGTCATGAGGCGGATCAGAAGGTTTGGAATGCGTCGCAGCATTCCCATGCGTTCGAAACGATCAAGAGCAAAGGGTTTCACGTCGATCCGTACTGCCAGTCGTGCCATACGACGGGGTATGGATTACCTGGCGGGTTTGAACGACTTTCTGTGAGCACGCTGCAATTGGGCGTGGGGTGCGAGAGTTGTCATGGGCCTTCGGCGGCGCACGTGCGGGATCCCAAGCGGCGGACGACTTGGGCGGCGGCGGATCAGTGCGTGCGGTGTCACGATCATGAGAATAGTCCGACGTTTGCGTACGCGGAGTATTGGGCGCGCGTTGCGCATGGCAGAAACGCGGGGAAATGAGTGATGCTGGAAGACTCGATGATACTGATGCGAAGACCCTCACCCCGGCCCTCTCCCACAAGCAACCGGCGTTACTGCGCGAAAGCGGGTGGCGGGCGCTTGCGGGAGAGGGAGAGGACGGCTTGCGCGATTCTGATAGTCATTCTTTTCACCGGGCTTGTGGCGCCGTCTCGTGCAGTTGAGCCAACGACGAAACCGGCGGCGGCGGAGGGGACGCAAGGGGAGCTTGTCTGGCATCACACGCTCAAGGACGCGTACGCCGAGGCGCTGAAACAGAAGCGGCCGATCCTGCTGGTGCTGGGGGCGGACTGGTGTCAGCCTTGCAAGGTGCTCGAAAAGGAGATGGCGACGCCGGAAGCGGCCAAGGCGCTGGGAAGGTGGACGCGCGTGCACCTGGACGTGGATCACTCGGAGGGAGCGGCGGCGATGCTGCAGAGTGCGGCGATCCCCCTGCTGCGGGTGCTGTCGCCGACGGGGCGGCGGGTGGACTTCAAGGAAGGGACGATGCCGGCGGCGGATCTGGCGAAGTGGCTGGACGGCGCGTATGAGGGGGCGGTGGCGGCGAGCGGGGAGGAACTGCTGGGGACGGACGCGCCGGATGCGGCGGGGTTGGCGAAGCTGATCGAGCGATTGGCGGACGCTGACGCGGCGATGCGCGAGGCGGCGATCAAGCGGCTGGCCCCGCACCCGGCGGCGGCGGCGGTCGCGGTTACCGACGCTTTTGCGAAGGGAAACCTGCTCACGCGCCTGTCGTGTCTGGACCTGCTGGCGGAATGGAAAGCGCCGCTGGCGGACATTGATCCGTGGCAGCCGGAGACGCTGACACCCGAGCGTCTGAAACAATTGCAGGATTGGGCGGCGGGCGCGACGAAGGCGACGCCTGCAACCCAGCCGGCGACGAAGCGGGCGGTGCTCGCGCCGCCACAGCTTGAGGAGGCGCGGCGCGAGATCGCGCGGATGCTCGCCGCCCCGACGCACGATGAAGCCCGCGCGCTACGCGAGCGGCTGGCGCGCCTGGGGAAGGCGCTGCTGCCGGAAGTACACGCGCGTCTTGCGGAGACGCTGGCGGAGGCGGCGCGGGAGCGTTTGCTGGCGCTGCGATATCGCCTGGCGGCATCGGACGCGCTGGCGATCGGCTGGCCGGCGGGATTGGAGCGGCTGGCATCGGCGGACCCGCAGACCCGGCACGGAGCGGCGGAAGAGCTGGTCGGCCGGGCGACGCCGGACGATGGCCCCCTGCTGCTGGAGTTGTTCGCTGACAGCGATTCGTTGGTGCGCGAGATCAGCCTGCGCGGCCTGCAGGCTGTGGGGAAGGGCGACGCGGGGCGGGCGTTGGTGGCGCTGCTGAATGATCCGGACCTGAACGTGCGGGCGGCGGTGCTCAAGCAACTGGCGGCCGAGCCCAGCGCGGCGATGTTGACGGCGGTGATCGAGTTCGCGCAGAAGGAACCCGATCCGGATCTGGTCGTGCATGCGGTGCGGGTGCTGCGCGAGTCGAAGGCCGATCGCGCGATCGACGGCTTACTGGCGGTGCTGGGGCACGCCAACTGGCGCGTGCGCGCCGAGGCGGCCGAGGCGCTGACGGAAATGACCAGCGAGCGGGGCAACGGAAACGCGACGCCCGATCGCAAGGCGCAGGTTAACGTCGCTATGGTGAAGCTGCTGGACGACGCCGATGGGTTCGTCGTCAGCCGCGCCGTGCTGGCGCTGGTCGGCGCGGATGTCGCGACGGCGATGGACGCGATGGCCAAGGCCGCCGAGGCGCACCCGGAACTGGCTGGCGAGGTGATCAAGGGGATGTCGCAGAGCACGAAGAGCCGTTTCGCCGCCGAAAAGCACCTGCGGGCGTTTTGTTTCCACAAGGACGACAAGGTGCGGTCGCAGGCGATCGCGGCGCTCTGCGCGATCACCGGCGACGTCGAAAAGGAAATGAAGGCGCTGCTGAAGGATGAATCCGAAGGCGTGCGCATGTGGGCGGCGGCGTCACTGTTCAGTATGATTAACTCCTGGCGTCCGAATGGGCGGCCGGGCACGCACACCGAGGGGGGATTCTTCGGGTTTGGCGCGAAAACGGTGGAAGACAAGAACGATCCGGCGCAGTGGGCAACGGATTTTCGGGCGGGGAAGGGGCGGCCGAACACATGGCTCGCGGATCTGGTTCCCGATTTGGAAACACTAATGTCGGCAAAGGGGGCGGAGACGCGGCTGGATGGTGCGCTGCCGTTGCTGGCGCTGGGGCCGCCCGATAAGGCGCTGGCAGTGGTGCGCGCGGCGGTGCAGGCCGAGCCGCGGCTGGGCGAAAAGGCAGCGGGGGCGCTGCCCTGGCTGGGGACGGAGCAGCGGATCGAATTGTTCAAGCAGATCGCGGGGATCGGCGGGCAATCGGCAGGAAGGCACGGCGGCCTGAGCACGCTCGCAAATGCGATGGCGATCGTCCGCGATCCGAAGGCGGCGCCGTCGCTGTGGGAATTGCTTGATGAAAACGCAGGCATCGACCGGGCGGAGGTCGTGTTGGAGGCGCTGCAGCACCTTTACTTCGGCGAGCGGAATTATTCGAACGAGCAAGCCGCAGACAATGTCCGAACGCAGGCGGTGTCAGATGCGAAAGGACAGTTAGCAGCGGGGACGGAGATGCAACGCCTGGTCGCGCTGGCGATGCTGTTGAGCAGTTCACCTGCGGACGCCGTCGAGGGCGCGACGAAGGTGTATGACGATACGACCGCGCCCGACGAGCTGCGGGCGGACGCGCTGCAGGTTCGGCTGCTGGCGGGTCGCAAGGCGGACGGTGTGAAAGCGGCGACGGCGGCGCTGGCGGCGCCGCAGCGTGCGTTTCGCAGCGTGGCGATCAAGTTTCTGGCGACGGGAGGAGAGGAGCTAAATAGGCTGCGCGGGGCGATGTACGTGAGCTTCAACAACCCGGAGCTGAACCGAAACACCTACGTGACGCAGAATACGCCGGTGATCCTCGACGCGCCGGCGGGCGTGACGGTGGAGATGCTCAAGCCCCTGCTGGCGGATACGGACCGGGAGACGGCGGCATATGCGGGGTACCTGCTGGCGCTGATGGGGGATCGCTCGGGCATCGAAGCGCTGTTGGGCTACTGGCGGGCCAACCCGCGCGCGCAGCACGTGCCGCGCCTGGTTTACCGGGCGGCGGCGGCGCTGAAGGCGGACGACATGGTGCCGGTGCTGGAGCAGATTTACGCGGGGTACGAAACGCAGAAATATTACGTTCGCGAGTTCTACTGGACGATTCGGCTGATCGGCGGCGAAGGCGCACTGAAGCTGCGCAAGCGGATTCGCGATGAAGTCGGGATGCAGCAATTACGCTGAAATGCTGGGATATTCTACTGAAGGAGTGATCATGCGGCTCATGCTGCTGTTGGGATGTATCGTGTCGCTCGTGCTGTTTCCCACGTTGCGGGCGGACGCGCAGGCGGGGGAAATCATCCCGGGCGTTGTGACGGGGATGGGCGTGGCGACGCTGAAGCGCGCGCCGGACGTGGTGCGCGTGCAGGTGCAACTTACGGGCGACGGCAAGACGCTGAAGGAGGCGCTGGCAAAGCTTGCGGCGCGGCGGGAAGCATGTAAGAAGAAGCTGATCGCGCTGGGGGCGAAAGAGGAA
>JAQGHM010000329.1 GCA_028291615.1 Phycisphaerales bacterium
TCCGACAGTGGACGAGAGACGGTCGATTCGGCAGCACCTGTCATTTCCACCGTTGCCACGTTGCCCGTCCCTCGGCGAAACTGCACCGCGGCAGGTCTTAAATATAGAGGGAAACCCAATGCCCACCCGCGCACATCCGCAAGTAGAAACGTTAGAGCCCCGCCAGCTCCTCAGCGCCGGCGACATCGATACGACGTTCGGCCGCCGCGGCTCCGTGCTCGTCCCCGGCTTGGCCAGCCTGACCGACCTCGCCGTCCAAAGTTCCGGCAAGATCCTCATCCTCGGCGCTGACGGTAAACCCGAATTCCCCTCGTCCCAATATCACCTCGTCCGCCTGAACATCGACGGCTCGGTCGATGCCGCCTTCGACGCGCAAATCGCGCCGTTCATCGCCCAGCGGATGTTCCTCGAATCCGATGGCAAGATCCTCGTCTTGGGCGTCGACATTCCCGACGCGGGCGGCCCCTTTGTCGAATTGATCCGTTACAACGCCGACGGTTCGGTGGACACGACGTTTCACGGCGGCGTCCCCACCAAGGCCATTCTTCCCAACTACGGCAGCACCGTCGCCCGCCAGAGCGACGGCAAGATCGTAATCGCATATCTCACGCCCGTGGCGACGCCAACCCAGGGGGACGCGTTCAACTACGCTGCCACCCGCCTGAACGCCGACGGCACGCTTGACCGCACGTTCGGCACTAATGGCGAGGCCGCCGCTGCCGGCTCGGTCGGCAAGCCCGGCGCGTCGGGCCCGGATGACGTCCTGATCGACAAGGACGGCAACATCGCCGTGATCGGTTTCACCTCCGACAATGGCCTGGACTCTCCCTACTACATGGCGTTCGGCCCCGACGGTAACGCCACCCGCAACGGCGGCATCGCCCTCCCCTTCCTCTCCGAATCGCGCCAAGGCGGCAGCAGCTACTACAACCGCGGCGTCGTCCGCCCCGACGACACTCCCGTCGTCACCCTCGCCGCCAACGACTTCCCCACCCCCGCCTACGTCGCCGTCGGCAACCACTTCGTCATGCTCGACCCGGACCCGCTCGTTACCGGCGACGTCCGCTCCGGCAACGTGATCAACGCCGGCAACAACACCGTGGTGATCGGCGGCATCGAGGGGCGCGAGATCGGCGTCACCCGGCTGGCCGCCGACGGCAACCCCGACCCCGCTTACGGCTTCGCAGGCGCCAGCACGCCGCTCCGCATCGCCCCGCGCGGCGGCAGCATCAGCTCTGCGCTCGTCGCCCAAGCCACTGGCGGCGCGTACGTCGCCGCCGGCACCCTCTACCCCGGCAACACGACCGACAACGGTCAGGTCTACGTCGCCCGCTTCGCCGGTGGCGCGCCGGCGGCCACCGCAACCGCCCGGGGGCCTGCCGCCGTCCTCGACCCCATCCCGGACGAAACGCTCACGCTCACCGGCGTCCGCCGCCTCTCCTTCGACGTCAAATACACCGGCATCGGCGGCATCGACCCGCGCACGCTCGACAACCTCGACCTCCGCGTCGTCGGCGACAACGGCTTCTCCCGTCTCGCCGAATTCGTCGGCCTCGACAACTTTCCCGGCAGCAACGGCCAGTATGCGATCTACTCGATCCGCGGCCCGGGCGGACACTGGAACACCAGCGATGCCGGCGAATACCACGTCATCCTCCGCAGCCGCCAGGTCCGCGACGCCGCCGGCCGACCGGCCCCCGCCACCGAGGTCGGCGCCTTCACCTACCGCGGCGCAGCCACCACCACACCCGCAGCGATCACTCGCGCGATCGCCGCTTCCAACCCCTTTGCCACCAAACGCCATCGCGACCCGAATGATCTGCTAGCTTGATTTCCCTATTGCCTTCCGCCCTCTCCCTTTCCCACGTTGACATCCGCGCAAGCCCGCCCTAACTTCGCACCATGCGCCTTACCCCGCACGGACAACGGGAGATGATCATCGGCACGATCGTGCTTTTCGCGATCGCGGTGGCCGTCTCCTTCATTCACTTCGCGCTCGTTCTCCTGATCATTCCGGTCGCGGTCTGGCTCTTCGCCTTCTTCCGCGACCCGGATCGCGACATCACCCCTGATGCCAAGGCGATTGTCTCGCCGGCCGACGGTTTGGTGTCCGACATTACAGAGCTTGAATCCTGCGACCTGGTCGGTGGCGGGCCGGCGATGCGGATCGGGATCTTCCTCTCGGTCTTCAATGTCCACGTCAACCGCGCGCCCTGCGATGGCGTGGTCGCGGCGATCGTCTACAAAAAAGGCAAGTTCATCAACGCGATGTCGCACGCCAACGCCTCGTCCGACAACGAGTCGAACACGATCGTCTTGAACGAGCCGGGCACCAAAGAGCCCGTTTGCGCCGTGAAGCAGATCGTCGGCCTGATCGCGCGCCGGATCATCTGCGAGCTTAAGGTCGGCCAGACGGTGGTGCGCGGGCAGCGGATCGGGATGATCAAGTTCGGATCTCGCACGGAGCTTTACATTCCCAAACGGCTTGAGCCCAACGTGCTTGTTCAGGTGGGGGCGAAGGTACAGGGGGGGATGCAAATTCTCGCCACCGTCAACCGGCCGATTGCGATCCCCGCCCCGGTGACCACCGAGCGTCCGGCGGCCGCGCCGGGCATGCCGGTGCCTTCCGGTTCGATCCCGCTCGATTGACATTTTCGACACGACCGTTGACAGTTGCTAACCGGCCAACATGGACGTCCCCCCGCCCGACAATCCTTCGCCCAACCGAAAGCCACCGATCCACCGCACGCGCGAGCACCGCCGCCGCCGCCTTCGCCGCCATGGCCGCCGGGCTTACGTTCGCTCGGTCTACTTCCTGCCCTCGATGGCGACGCTGGGCAATGCTATCTGCGGTTTCGCAGCGATCTACATCGCCGCGCTGGATCAAACCCCCGCCGCACCCATCACCGATCCGCTCACGCACTACTTCACGACGCACAACTTCATCGCGGCCTCGTATATGATCTTCGTCGCCATGCTCTTCGACGGGCTCGACGGACGCCTCGCCCGCTTCACGCGCCACACGACCGACTTCGGCGGCCAACTCGATTCTCTCGCCGACGTCATCTCCTTTGGCGCGGCACCGGCCTTCATCGCGCTGCAACTCTTCAAATCGTATCATCCCGTCATCAATCCGGGATTTTCGCGGCTGATCTGGGCCGTCGGGGCGCTCTACATGTCGTGCGCCGCCATGCGCCTGGCGCGCTTCAACGTCTCCAATGAGCACGGCGAGCAACACCACTTCTCCTTCCTCGGCTTGCCAAGCCCCGGGGCGGCCGGCGCGGTCGCGGCGCTCATCCTCATGCAGCAGGATCTCGCGGTCGATCCCTGGCATGCCATGCCGAGAGTCGCCGATACGTTGAGCAATATCCTCATCTACCTTCTTCCAGTCGTCGTGCTTGGGACTGGGCTGCTAATGGTTTCGAACATTCGTTACCCGCACCTGATCAACCGCTATATGAAGGGGCGGAAGTCGCTGGCGCGCGTGGTTACCGTGGTCATCTTCGTGCTGCTGCTGGTCGTCGCTCATCGGTATATGCTCGGCATCGGCTGCCTTTTCTATGCGATGTGGGGTCCCATCTCCTGGGCGTGGGCACGTTCGCGCCGCCGGCCTGCGGCAAAGCTTTGAGGCTGCCGATATGCGACTCGTCTTCGTCTTGCTGGCTGGTCTCCCCCTGCTCACCTTCGCCGCAGATTTCAGCGATCCTGCTCCGCCGGTCGTCAACGCACTGCAACAGAATCTAGCGCCCAAGGCGCCCGCGCCGCAGAAGGAACTCACATTTCACATCGCGCCGCAACCGCTCGCCAAGGACGCCGTCACGACTGATTCGCTCGGCTTTCTCGGCTCGACCCACACGCCCATTTCCCCGGAGACCCACCTCCGCGCCGACCTTAAGGATCTGCCGAAAGTCTGGGAAACCGAAAAGGGCACGGGCTATGCGCCGCCGTCCATCCTTGGCGATCGCCTCATCCTCTTCCACCGCATTCAGGATGAGGAAGTCGTCGATTGTCTCCACGCCGACACCGGCCAGCGCTCCTGGCGCTTCGCCTACCCCACGCAATATCAGGATCGCTACGGCTACACCAACGGCCCGCGCTGCACGCCGGTTATCGACGCCGCCAACTCGCTCGTCTTCACCTTCGGCGCTGAAGGCAAGCTGCACGCGCTCGACCTCAAGACTGGCCAACTCCTCTGGAAGCGCGACATCCTCGCGGACTTCAAGCTCGAGCCCAACTTCTTCGGCGTCGGTTCCACACCCCTGCTGGAAAAAGATCTCCTTATCATCAACGTCGGCGCCAAGAACGCCTGTGTTGTCGCGTTCGACATTAAGACCGGTAAAGCGCGCTGGGCCTCCCCTGCGCCCAAAGACTGGGGGCCCGCCTACGCCTCGCCCATCGCCGCCACGATCCACAATCAGCGCCGCCTCTTCGTCTTCGCCGGCGGGGAATCCCACCCCGCCACCGGTGGCCTCCTCTGCATCAACCCCGATAACGGCGTGGTCGATTTCTCCCTTTCCTGGCGCGGCCGGCGTGATGAATCCGTCAACGCCTCCGCTCCGCTCATCATCGACGGCGACAAAGTCTGGATCTCCGAGTGCTACGGCAAAGGGGGCGTGCTCCTGCAACTCACGCTCGATGGCGCGAATAAGTTCTCCGCCAAAACCCTGTGGGAAACCGACAAGCTCGGCACGCACTTTATGACCGCCCTGCCGTTCAAGGGCCACCTCTACGGCTGCGATGGTCACGGACCCGCGAATTGCCCGCTCGTCTGCCTCGACATCGCGACCGGCGAAGAAAAGTGGCGCACCGAGCCGGATCTTTCCGAATCCATCACCACCCGCAGCGGCGAACAAAAGACCCTCCGCCTCAACACCGACCGCTGCCATCTGCTGCACGTCGATGGAAAGACGCTCTGCCTGACTGAGTGGGGCCACCTTCTCTACCTCGACCTGTCGCCCGCCGGCTGCAACGTCACCGCGCGCACCTGGCTCTTCGCCGCGGGGGAAACGTGGTCGCCGCCCGTCCTTTCGCGCGGCCTTCTCTACATCAACCAGAACGCCCCCGACCTCCTCAACAAGAAACCCCCGCGCCTGATTTGCTACGACCTGCGCGGGAAGTAACAGTCACACCGCTGGCGACTAATCCGCTCGCCCCTACAATCCCCACCCGATGGCCAGCAAGGAGCGCAACGATTTCCTCGACCGCCTGCAGTACCTCGCCGTGCGCATCGTCTCGATGATGATGCAGTGCTGGCCGGTCAACGCCAACCTCCGCGCCGCCAAAGGCCTGGGCGACCTGCTCTACCGCGTCGATCGTAAGCATCGCGAACGCGCCTTGGCCAACCTGCGTCGCTCGTTCCCCGAGCTGTCGGACAAGCAGCGCGAATTGTTCGCCCGCCGCGGGATGCAGGAACTCTTCATGTTCTTCGTCGAGATGTTCTTCACCACCCGCCTGATCCGCATCGACAGTTGGGCCAGGTACATCGTCCTGGAAAACTTTCAGAAACCGCTCCAGCTCATGGTGCAGCGCGACGGCGGCCTGATCATGCTGACCGGTCACTACGGCAACTTCGAGATTCTCGGCTACCTGCTCGCCACCCTCGGCTTCCCCACCTCCAGCGTCGCCCGCCCGCTCGACAACCCCTACCTCAGCGACTTCGTCTTCGGCGTCCGCGAGAAGCAGGGTCAGCGCATCATCGCGAAGAAGGGCGCGACCGGTGACGTGGTGGACGTGATCGAGGCCGGCGGCGCAGTCGGCTTCGTCGCCGACCAGAACGCCGGCTCCAAGGGGATCTTCGTTGATTTCTTCGGCCGAAAGGCGAGCACCTACAAATCCATCGGTCTGCTGGCGATGCAATATAACGTGCCCGTCGTCATCGGCTACTCGCGCCGCCTGAACGACGAATTCAAATTCGCCGTCGGCGCGCAGGATGTGATTTACCCCGACGACTGGAAATCCCAGGACGACCCCTTGCGCTACATCACACAGCGATATACCAAGGCGCTGGAAGACATCGTCCGCCAGGACCCCGGCCAATACTGGTGGGTCCACCGCCGCTGGAAAACCCGGCCCCGGGGCGAGGTGGCCGAAGCATACGATTAAGTGCCGGCACCCGCGCTTACAACTCCAGCACCTGCCGATAAAGCGGTAATACCGACTCCCACGTGAACCGCTCGCGCACCGTTTGCAACCCATTCTCGATCAGCTTTCGCCTGAGCGCTGGATCTTGCAGCATATGTAACGACGCAGCGAAGCGACGATACGCAAACATGCATTCAGCGAGCAGGCCGTTCTGTTCATCGGTGACGATATCCATCACGCCCCCCGTCGCGCACGCCACCACCGGCACCCCGCTGGCCATCGCCTCGATGAGCACCAGGCCGAATCCCTCGACCGTCGACGGCAACCACAACACGTCCATTTGCGCCAGCGCCTCCTGCGGCCGCTGGACCACCCCATGAAAATGCACGCGATCCGCCAAGCCCATCTTCACCGCGCGGCTTTCGATCGCGGCCCGCGCCGGCCCGTCGCCAAAGTAATGCAGCTCCGCCCCATCCATGCACGCGAACTGCAATGAGTTCAAAAGCAGGTCCGGACTCTTCGCCGGGTCCAGCCGCCCCAGATAACCGGCGCGCAAAACCGGCCCACCGAAGACTTCCACCCGTGGGAAATCCGCCCGATCCACAGCGTTGGGGATCACGACGCATTTCGAAGCTGGGATGCCGCTCCGCGCCGCCGCCGCCGCAACGATCGCGGTCGACGGGACGATAATGCTCACCGCGCGTCGATGCGCCCATCGCTGCGCCCACCAGTGCCACCGCGGCCGCCGCTGCACCGTCTGGATCGACTGCAGGAACCGCACGCCCGTCAGTTTCGAAGCCGCCAGCGCCGCCACGACGTTTGCGTGCACCAGAAAGCTGAAAACCGTATCGATCCCGCGCTCGCGCACCAGCGCCCGCAGGCGCTTCGCCATCGCAGGCAACTCCCGCGCCCGCCGCGCCCCAAAGGCCGTCACCGTCACTCCCCCCTCCCGAAGCTGATCCGCCACAGGCCCCCAGCCTTTCAGACACGCCACCTCCACGTCAACCCGCGAAGGCTCGCGCAACCGCAACGCCAACTCGCGCACGACGGTCGGCGTCCCGCCGATCTCCAAGTCCGTAATCAGAAGTAGAATTCGCCGCACGATCGCGAGTGTAATCGCCCCATCCTCAAAACGCTTGAACGACTCCCTCAACGGACCGTCTGCGACGCCTTCTCCACCAACAATCGAAACGGCGCCAAATGCTCCGCCTCCGCGTGCAGCCGCTCGGGGTGCCACTGCACCGCCGCAAACAGCGGCAGGCTCGGATCTTCCAATCCCTCGACAATGCCATCATCTGAAACCGCCGTCACGCGCAGCCCACGCCCGACGGTCTTCACCGCCTGCTTGTGGTACGTGTTGGCCGAGATTTCCCCCTTGCCGATCATCCGCCCCAGCGCCGAATCCGGCTCGACCTTGATCGCGTGCCGCCTGATGCTGTCCTCGCCACGCCGGTGCTCGTGCTTATCGGCCACATCCGGCAAGAACTGATATAGGCTGCCGCCGCGATAAACGTTAAAAAGCTGACACCCCAAACAGATCGCCAGCGCCGGCAGCCGGCGTTTCTCCACCTCCGCCAGCAGCGCCAACTCAAAGCTCTGCCGATCCGGATCGATCCGCTGCGCTTTCGGGTGCCACTCCTCGCCGTAGAGCGCCGGATCGAGATCGTTGCCGACAGTGAAAAGGATGCCGTCGAGCGTATCGAGAATCGCCGGGATCAGCGCCGGGCTGACCTTGTACGGAATCCCCAGCGGCACTCCGCCCGCCGTCTCGACCGCCTTCGCGTAATCGAACCCAAGCTGGTAGTAACTGCCGTCGTCGCGGCTATCCATGGTGATGCCGATAATCGGTTTCTTCATGTCGCCCGCCGATCATACCGGCCACTTTCAATCAGTCGAGCGCGCGACAGATCGCGGTTGTACACGTAGATCCATGTAGAAACGACCCGCCCGTCCACGGTGATTGCATCGCAGACCGTGCGGCGGAACAAACTCCCCGCTGCATCGTGCGCCGCATAGCACTCGTACGCATCGAGTTCTTCCAGTACGGCCGGATTGGCGATCTCCAGCAACACGCCGTGCACTGCGCCGGATCCGTCATCGAGAATGCATCCCGGATACGCCCCAAGATCGTAAAGGTGTCCACGCACCGTCGCAGGGCCAACCACCCGCAACGTATTCACTACATTCGCAATCACCGCCGGCGCGAGGCCGGGGAGGAGCGTGCCGTAGACGAACATGTATGACGGCGATGCGCTGCTCATTCAGAAGCTCTGGCGCCTCCGCTCGGACCCCGCAAGCGCTCGAGCAATTCCGCCTTGGCCTTCGCGACATCCCATGCCGCGCTCTCCCCGCGTTTGAGCTGTTCCAGACCTATGGCGATCTCCTCCCGCAGTTCGCAGATGTCTTCCTCACTCAGCGCCTCTTGTTGTTCGAAAGGATCGATTCCCATCGTAGATCGACTCCATCGTAAAACGCTGGCAGTGTACCATACGCAATATGCGACCGCGGCAAGTTCTCACAGCCATTTTAATACTGTGTCTCTTGGGCACATTCGCATCTGCCCAAATCCTCGACCCCACCCTCCACCACCTCCGCCACGGCGAACAGCGCGAATGGGACGACTTCCCCGCCAAACCTGAATCCGACCACCTCCAACTCACCTTCAACGCCACCGCCAACCCCGCCGAGCGCACGCTAAGCCTCCGCCACCGCGACCTCCGCCACGTCTGGAAACTCTCCCTCAACGGCCAGGAACTCGCAACGCTCCCGCAAGATGAAAACCCGATGCGAAGCCTGATCGCCGTCTCCCCCGGCGCGCTCCGCAACGGCGCAAATGCGCTGCAAATTACCTGCGCCGCCACCACCCCTGAAGCCGACGATATCATGATTGGCGACATCGCCCTCCTCGATCCGCCGCGCACAGAGCTTCTCACCCAAGCCGCGATCGACATCACCGTAACCGACGCCGACACCGCCAAGCCCCTCCCCTGCCGCCTTACCATCACCGACGACCAAGGCGATCTCGTCCCCCTCGGCATCGAATCCGACGCTGCCCGCGCCGTCCGCACCGGCGTCGTCTACACCGCCACCGGCCGCGCGACCCTGCGCCTCCCCGCCGGACAGTACACACTTTACGCCAGCCGCGGGTTTGAGTGGGGCATCGACTCCACCAAACTCGACCTCAAAACCGGCCCGAACGAGGTCAAGCGCCTCGCGCTCCGACGCGAGGTCGACACCCCCGGCTACGTCGCCGCCGACACGCATGTGCATACCTTCACATACTCCCGCCACGGCGACGCCACCCTCGCCGAGCGCATGATCACCCTCGCCGGCGAAGGCGTCGAACTCCCCATCGCCACCGATCACAATCTCCCCATCGATTACGAAGAAGCCGCCCAAGCCGCCGGCGTCCGCCAATACTTCACGCCTGTCATCGGCAATGAAGTCACTACGCCCAAGCTAGGCCATTTCAACGTCTTCCCCATCGACAAGACCGCAAAACTGATCGACTTCCGCGCCGCCACCTGGGCGAAACTCTTCGCTAACATCGACGCCCTCGCCCCCGGCGCGGTCGTCATTCTCAACCACGCCCGCGACACCCACGGCGGCTTTCGTCCCTTCGACCCGTCCCGTCACATTGCCCTCACCGGAGAAGACCTCGACGGCCAGCTCCTCCGCGCCAATGCCATGGAAGTCATCAACTCCGGCGCGACGCTGAATGACCCCCTCCTCCTCTACCGCGACTGGATGGCCTGCCTCAACCGAGGCCTCAGTCTCACCCCCATCGGCGCGAGCGATTCCCACGACGTCACCCGCTTCATCGTCGGCCAGGGCCGCACCTACGTCCGCGCCGATGACAAAGATCCAGGCCACATCGACGTGAAGCAGGCAATCGAATCGATCAAGCAGGGAAGAGTGCTCGTGAGCTACGGCCTGCTCGCTGACATAAAGGTTAACGGCCAATTCGGCATTGGTGACCTCGTCCCCACCAATGGCGACGTCGAGATCGAAGTCAAAGTGCTAGGCCCCTCATGGACGCGCGCCAGGCACATCGCCCTCTTCGCCAACGGCATCCAGATCCGCCAAGCCGATATCGACCCCGCCGACGCCGCTCGCCCGGGCCTCAAGTCCGCCGTCACCTGGCGTCTCCCCAAACCCGCGCACGACGTCTACCTCACCGCCGTCGCCACCGGCCCCGGCGTCATCGCCCCTTACTCCCCCGCCGCAAAGCCCTACCAGCGCACCAGCCCCCACTGGGAACCGTACGTCTTCGCCTGCACCGCCGCCGTTTATCTCGACTGCGACAATTCCAAATCCTTCCAGAGCGCCTTCGACTACGCGAGCCAAATCGTCACTGCCGCCAACGACAACGTCCCCGTAACCCTCCAATCCCTCGCCGGATACGACGCTGCCGTCGTCGCGCAGGCCGCCGGCATCCTGCGCACAAGGCACAAGCTCCCAACCCCAGAATCTGTCGAAGAAGCCGCCCTTGCCGCGTCCGATTCGACCCGCGCCGCCTTCATCGCCTTCGCCCAATCCTGGCGCGAATCCGCAGCCGCCCGCGCCGCACAGCCGCCGCCATAACGCCTCCTGAATCTCGCCGTTCCCAGTATCATCGCGCCCTGAGATAATCAGCCCATGGTCAAGCTCAACGTCCAAGCCAGCGGCACGCCCCTGGGCGAAATCTCCGACACCGACTTCCGCCTGCTGCAATCCATCCTCGAGGAAGAGGGCCCCGAAGACACCGATTACTGGATCGACCTCGACACGATCGACCTGATCGCCTCGCGCGGCGGTTCCGAGCAACTGGTCGGCCTGCTGCGCAACGCCGTCGCCGGGACGCCCGAAGGCGTCGAAGTCGGTTTTCAACAATAACCGCATTACACTGTCGGACACATGGCCGACGAACCTTCCGACCCCTCCCCGCTAAATGACGTCGTCGACGACTACGCGCCGCGCCAGGACGCGCTCGAATGGGCGACGGCGGAACTCGCCGCCGGCCGAACCTTCGAACACCTCACCGCCCGCTTGATCACGACCGGCTGGTCCCAATCCGACGCCGCCGAAATCGTCGAAGAAGCCCGGCAACAGACCCGCCATTACCGCGGCGCAGTGACCCGCGAGCAGATCGTGCGCGCGTCCAACCGTCGCTACCGCCAGGCGATGACCGGCGGCTGGTTCGTCGGATTTCCCATCGTTGCAGCCGCCATGCGCCTCATTCATTCCCTCGCCAGTCTTGCATCGCTGCGTCGCCGTCCGCGCGGTCCGAACGATTTCCACACCTGATTGTGTGACCCTTCCGCCATAAAAAACGGAGCAATTCAGAAAAGTTGAGGCCGCTCGCTGGGATTCATTTCTCCGGCGAGTTATGACTTCCCTTGCACGCCGTTCTTCCGGGCAGGAGCGGCTTACGAGGAAAATCTCATGGCTCACCGTTCGAGCGCATCCCACATGCGCAGCTTGGCGTTCGCGCCGATTTTGTTCTCATTCCTTCTATCTGGCTGCGTCGGCCCCGAATTCCCCGACGCAGTGCGGCAAACATTGACCACGCGCCGCCCGCCCGCGCAAGCATCGCACCCCGCCGATGCCAAAGCCGCCACCGCGCCCACCGGCCCGCTGCTGGTCGTCATGAGCTACGGATTCGGATGCGCCGGCTCCGGCGCAGGCAACGGCCTCCGCGCCGTCGCCGACGAAATCCGAAAACGCCACCCCGAGCAGCAGGTCATCACCCGCGGCTGGAACGACAACGACGCCATCGAGGAAACCATCCGCAATCACGCCGGCCGCGTCGCCCTCTTCGGTCACCGGTTCGGCGGC